>NZ_JBTOQC010000006.1:0-205133 GCF_055284095.1 Pseudomonas sp. HP_08
GCAGCCTGTCGCTGACGGTGCGCACCGGGTTCTGATCGGAGAAGACAACGCTTGGTGCAAAGCGCTATCGCGCAGCAAACCCTGGCCTTGTAGGAGCGCGCTTGCCCGCGATTGAGTGCGCAGCGCTCACAGAAATCTATGAAACGCTGACATTTTACGACTGCTAACGCAGCCGGTCGCCGGCGAGCGGGCTCCTACAGGTTACGGCTTCTACGCTGGCGCCATTTGCGGCGACCCGCGTAGTCTGTCGCTGACGGTGCGCACCGGGTTCTGATCGGTCGTCGTTATTTCACATCCACTTTGTAGAAGTCCTGGCGCCCGAACGGATTGACCTGGTAGCCGCTGACTTCCTTGCGGGTCAGCACGGCCGCGGTCGGGTGGGCCAGGGGCAGCCACAGCGCCTGTTGCTGAATCTGCGTCTGGGCCTGCTGATAGAGCTTGCTGCGGGCGGCCTGGTCGCTGGTCGATTTGCCGTCGCTGATCAGCTTGTCCAGGCCTTTGTCGCAGTAGCGGGCGAAGTTAGTGCCCGACTGCACGGCCGCGCAGGAGAATTGCGGGGTCAGGAAGTTATCCGGGTCACCGTTATCGCCAGCCCAGCCCATGAACAGCAGGTCATGCTCGCCGGCCTTGGCGCGGCGGATCAGTTCGCCCCATTCGATGACCTTGATCTCGGCATCGATACCGATCTGCTTGAGGTCGGCTTGCAGCAGTTGCGCGCCCAGCCCCGGATTGGGGTTGAGCAGGCTGCTCGACGGCCGGGTCCAGATCGTGGTCTTGGTGCCTTCCTTCACGCCAGCCTTGGCCACCAGTGCCTTGGCCTTGGCGACATCGTGGGCATAGCCCGGCAAGTCTTTGGCGTAACTCCAGGTGGTGGCCGGAAACGGGCCAGACGCGCTTTCAGCCGTGCCTTCGAACACCGCCTTGAGGTAGTTGGCCTTGTCGAAGGCCAGGTTCACGGCCTGACGCACTTCGGGTTTGTCGAACGGCGGATGCTGGGTGTTGATCGCCACGAAAGCGGTCATGAAGGCTTCGGTCTTCTCGATCTTGAGGTTGGAGTCTTCGCTGGCGGCCTTGATGTCCAGCGGCTTGGGCGACAGGGCCACCTGGCATTCATTGCGGCGGATCTTTTGCAGACGTACGTTGGCGTCCGGGGTAATGGCATAGACCAGGGTGTCGATGACCGGTTTGCCGGCAAAGTAATCCGGGTTGCCGCTGTAGCGCACCACGGCGTCCTTCTGGAAGCGCTTGAACACGAACGGCCCGGTGCCGATTGGCTGGGTGTTGAGTTTTTCCGGCGTGCCGGCCTTGAGCAGCTGGTCGCTGTATTCAGCCGAGTAGATCGAGGCAAAGCCCATGCTCAACGTTGCCAGGAAAGTGGCATCGGCGCGGCTCAGGACAAAGCGTACCGTGTGCGGGTCAGGCGCTTCGATCTTCTTGATCAGTGAGGGCAACTGCATCGATTGCGCATGCGGGAAGCCACTCTGGGCAATCTTGTGCCACGGGTTCTGCACATCGAGCATGCGATTGAAACTGAACAGCACATCGTCGGCGTTCAATTCGCGCGTGGGCTTGAAGTACTCGGTGCTGTGGAATTTGACCCCGTTGCGCAGCTTGAAGTCGTAGGTTAGGCCATCGGCCGATACGGTCCAGCTTTCGGCCAGGCTCGGCACCAGCTTGGCGCTTTGCGCATCGAAATCCACCAGGCGGTTCATCAGCACATCGGCGGAGGCGTTGGTGGTGGTCAGCGAGTTGTATTGCACCACGTCGAAGCCCTCGGGGCTGGCTTCGGTACACACGACGAGGTTGGCGGCCTGGCTGATGGCCGGAAACAGCAACGGGGCAAGCAAAATAGGGAGTGCAGCTAAGCGCATGGCTATATTCCTGTTCAGATAAGGCCCCATCTGCCGGTGCAGTCTGGTGAGGGATGTAACCCTAGACGATGTAATAGCGCAGAACAATCAGTGCGATGCGACGAGTGGTCGGCTGTGTATGACCTCGGCGGGCAAGGGCGCCACGCCTGTAAGTCCATCGGAAAGTACTTTGCTTGTTGTTGACTGCTGGGGTTTCTGGTATAAAGCAGCGCTCTTTTCTAGGGCCCGGCTCCTTACCCAGTAGGTGAGGTCGGTAAGACCCTTGAAGAAACGCGGCGCATCATGCGCCGAATGACTGAGAGATTAAGCGGCCAACCCATGCCGGGTTGGGCATGTGGTTTTAGAGGGCTGAGGCATGTCGAGAGTCTGTCAAGTTACCGGTAAGGGTCCGGTAACCGGGAATAACATTTCCCACGCAAACAACAAAACCCGTCGTCGTTTCCTGCCAAACCTGCAGCATCACCGCTTCTGGGTTGAGAGTGAAAAACGTTTCGTTCGCCTGCGCGTTTCCGCCAAGGGCATGCGTATCATCGACAAACGCGGTATCGATGCGGTCCTGGTTGACCTGCGTCGCGACGGCAAGATCTAAGGAGACTGATCATGCGTGAATTGATTCGTTTGATTTCGAGCGCCGGTACTGGTCACTTCTACACTACCGACAAAAACAAGCGTACTACTCCGGACAAGATCGAGATCAAGAAATTTGATCCGGTTGTTCGCAAGCACGTGATCTACAAGGAAGGCAAAATCAAGTAATTGATTTTGGCTTTCACAAAAAAGGCCCGTATCGCGAGATACGGGCCTTTTTTTTATGCCTTGGCTTCGAACACCACATAAATCTTGCGGCAGGTTTCCAGCACCTCCCAGGTGCCCTTGAAGCCTGCCGGAATCACGAAGCGGTCGCCGGCGCGCAGGGTCTTGGCCTGTCCCGCCTCATCGCGCAGTACCGAGACGCCGTGAACGATCTCGCAATATTCGTGTTCGGTGTAGTTCACCTGCCACTGGCCCGGCTCGCCTTCCCACACGCCGGCGCTGAACTGCGCGCACGGGCTGTTGTAATGGTTGTAGACGGTCTGCTGCGGGTCGCCCTTTAGAATTTTTTCCGGGGCAGGGCGATAACGCTCGGCTGCGGTGCCGGCTTCACTGAAATCGACGATGGTGTTGATGGTCATGCAGATTCCCTCGGCAAGAGTGACAGGCAGTTGATTGATGCGTTACGAAGCAACGGATGATGCCTGCTCATGTGATCGTTCAATAAATTAAACACATGAGGCTTTTGTTACCGTTTTTGTCAAATATATTGGCTTTTTTCCCGGGCGCTGGTTTAGGGTGGCGAACCTTTATGGCTGTTGCCGATCCACAGCCAGACCATCATCGAACAGTAAGAGGACATGCGTATGACCACCCTGACGCTTGCTGACTGGGAACAGCGCGCCCGCGATCTGAAGATCGAAGGCCGTGCGTTCATCCAGGGCCAATATACCGATGCCGCGGGCGGCGCCACCTTTGATTGCATCAGCCCGGTCGACGGCCGGCTGCTGGCCAAGGTCGCCAGCTGCGACAGCGAAGACGCGCAGCAAGCGGTCGAGAGTGCCCGCAAGGTATTCGAGTCCGGCAGCTGGTCGCGCCTGGCACCGGCCAAGCGCAAGGCCACCATGATCCGCTTTGCCGGCCTGATCCGCCAGCATGTCGAAGAACTCGCCCTGCTTGAAACCCTCGACATGGGCAAGCCGATCGGCGACTCCTCCGGTATCGACATTCCCGGCGCCGCCCAAGCGCTGAGCTGGAGCGGCGAGGCCATCGACAAGCTGTATGACGAAGTCGCCGCCACCCCACATAACCAGCTGGGCCTGGTAACCCGCGAGCCGGTTGGTGTGGTGGCCGCCATCGTGCCGTGGAACTTCCCGCTGCTGATGGCCTGCTGGAAGCTGGGGCCTGCGCTGTCGACCGGTAACTCGGTGATCCTCAAGCCGTCGGAAAAATCGCCGCTGACCGCCATCCGCATTGCGCAACTGGCCATCGAGGCCGGCATTCCGGCTGGCGTCCTCAACGTGCTGCCCGGCCATGGCCACACCGTGGGCAAGGCGCTGGCGCTGCACAACGATGTCGACACCGTGGTGTTCACCGGTTCGACCAAGATCGCCAAGCAATTGCTGATCTATTCCGGCGAGTCGAACATGAAGCGGGTCTGGCTGGAAGCCGGCGGCAAGAGCCCGAACATCGTCTTCGCCGACGCGCCGAACCTGCAGGCCGCCGCCGAAGCTGCGGCCAGCGCCATCGCCTTCAACCAGGGCGAGGTCTGCACCGCCGGCTCGCGGCTGCTGGTCGAGCGCTCGATCAAGGACCAGTTCCTGCCACTGGTGATCGAAGCGCTCCAGGGCTGGAAGCCGGGCAACCCGCTGGACCCTGCGACCACCATCGGCGCGCTGGTCGACACCCAGCAGATGAACACCGTGCTGTCGTACATCGAAGCCGGGCATGCCGATGGCGCCAGGCTGGTGGCCGGCGGCAAGCGCATCCTGGAAGAAACCGGCGGCACCTATGTCGAGCCGACCATCTTCGACGGCGTGAACAACGCCATGAAGATCGCCCAGGAAGAAATCTTCGGCCCGGTCCTGTCGGTGATCACCTTCGACAGTGCCGAAGAAGCCATCCGCATCGCCAACGACACCCAGTACGGCCTGGCGGCGGCGGTGTGGACCTCGGACCTGTCCAAGGCGCACCTGACCGCCAAGGCACTGCGTGCCGGCAGCGTGTGGGTCAACCAGTACGATGGCGGCGACATGACCGCGCCATTCGGTGGCTTCAAGCAATCGGGCAACGGCCGCGACAAGTCGCTGCATGCGTTCGACAAGTACACCGAGCTGAAAGCGACCTGGATCAAGCTGTAATTTCACCCATGCCCGGCCCGCACAGGCTGTGCGGGCCGGGCGTTTTTTTGTCTGTGGAGCGGTAAATGCGTTGGGGTACCTATTTCGCCGTGCTGGCCTCGGTGCTGAGCGTCGGTCTGGCGATTGGCGTGAGCATGCCGCTGGTGTCGCTGCGCCTGGAAAGCTGGGGCTATGGCAGCTTTGCCATCGGCGTCATGGCGGCCATGCCGGCGATTGGCGTACTGGTCGGTGCGGGGCTGGCCAGCCGGCTGGCGGCGTACTTCGGGACGCCGAACCTGATGCGCCTGTGCCTGTGGTGCGGCGCGCTGTCGGTCGGCTTGCTGGCGCTGCTGCCGTATTACCCGGTGTGGCTGGTGCTGCGCCTGATGCTCGGGTTGATCCTGACCATTGTCTTTGTGCTGGGCGAGAGCTGGATCAACCAGTTGGTGATCGAACGCCTGCGCGGGCGGCTGGTGGCGCTGTACGGCAGCACCTACGCCCTGAGCCAGCTCAGCGGGCCGCTGCTGCTCGGCTGGATCGGCACCGAGGCCGACTACGGTTTCTGGATCGGCGTGGGCCTGCTGGTCTGCTCGCCGTTGCTGTTGCTGGGCCGCAGCGGCGCGCCGAGCACCGAAGCCTGCCACGTGAGCTTTGTCGACCTGTTCGCCTTCTGCCGCAACATTCCGGCGATTGCCTGGGCGGTTTCGCTGTTTGCAGCCTTTGAGGCGATGATCCTGACCCTGTTGCCGGTGTACTGCCTGCGCCAGGGCTTTAGCGCCGATATCGCCTTGCTGATGGTCAGCACCGTGGTGGTCGGCGATGCGCTGCTGCAACTGCCGATCGGCCTGCTGGCCGACCGCATGTCACGGCGCACCCTGTTCACCGGCTGCGCGGTGATGCTGCTGATTTCCAGCCTGCTGGTGCCGGTGTTTATCCACACCGTGCTGATCTGGCCGCTGTGGGTGCTGTTCGGCGCCAGTGCCGGCGGGCTGTTTACCCTGTCGCTGATCCTGATCGGCGAGCGCTTTCGCGACGACGCGCTGGTACGCGCCAATGCCCACGTCGCGCAGCTGTGGGGCATCGGCTGCCTGCTCGGGCCGTTGGTGGCCGGGGCGGGCAGCCAGTGGGTCAGCGGGCACACCTTGCCGTGGCTGATGGCCGCCGGCGCGTTTGGCCTGGTGGTGCTGTTGCTGCGCCAGGGCGCGTTTGGTGATGCAAAGGCCGCCGCCTAGAGCATGCGCTCCAGGCCGATGGCCTTGCTCATCCAGGCATTGAAGCGTCGCCACCAGTCGCCCGGTTCCTTGTGCAAGGTATGCATCTGGCCGTTGTCTTCGGTGACCCAGACGATCTGGCCGTTTTCCAGGCGCACCTGGTAGCTGCGCTCTGGCGACATGCCTTCCAGGGTCAGCCCGCGCAGCTGTTCGGCCAGCGGCTTGCTGTCGACCAGAATGCCGATTTCGGTGTTCCACAGCACCGAGCGCGGATCGAAGTTGAACGAGCCGACGAACATTTTCTGGCGGTCGAAGATCATCGCCTTGCTGTGCAGGCTGGAGTCCGAGCCGCTGCTGATCAAGGACGGCTTGGCGAACAGATCGGAGCTGCGTCGCCCCATGGACGACGGGTCGCCAGGCTGGCGGCGCATCTCGAACAGTTTCACACCGTGCTCCAGCAAGGCCTGGCGATAGGGCGCGTAGCCGCCATGCACGGCAGGCACATCGGTGGCTTCCAGCGAATTGGTCAACAGGCTGACCGCCACGCCGGCGTCGGCGCGCCCGGTCAGGTATTTCTGGCCTTCCTGGCCCGGCACGAAATAGGCCGAGATCAGCATCAACTCCTGTTTGACGTTGACCAGCTCCGGGGCGAGCTGGGTGGTCAGCAGCAAGTGCGGGTCCGGCTCGCCCTGTGACAGCACCTTGGTCGGCGCATCCCACAGCACCTGGCTGTGAGCCCAGGTCAGTTGCTTGAGCCAGGTCGACAACACAGGCTGGGTCTTGTAGGTCATCAGTCGCTCATACAGCTGCTTGTGCTGTTGATGCGCCTGCGCAAGCGAGGTGGCCAGCTTGCGCCGGGCCTTGTTCAGGTCGTGATGGCTGGGCAAAAAATACATGAAGTCGTCGATCGGTTTGCTCAGGCGGCTGTTCCAGTACTGGTCGAAACTGTGCCCGAGCTGCTCGGCGACCGGCCCCGCGCTGAGCAGGTCGATGTCGGTGAAATTCAGGGTGGGCTCGGCATCGAAGTACTCGTCGCCCAGGTTGCGCCCGCCAACGATGCCGACGCTGTTGTCGGCCAGCCACAGCTTGTTGTGCATGCGCCGGTGCTGGCGCGACAGGTTGAGCAAGCGCCCGACACTGCGCGTCACGCCGGTTTCGCGGCCCAGTTCCTGCGGATTGAACACCCGGATCTGGATCTGCGAGTGCGCTGCCAGGGTGGCGATGGTCTGGTCCTGGCCGTCGGTGGTGGTGTCGTCGAGCAGGATGCGCACGCGCACGCCACGGTCGGCGGCCTTGAGCAATTCTTCGACCAGCGTGCGGGTACTCAGGCCGTCATGGACGATGTAGTACTGCAGGTCGAGGCTGGTCTGGGCCATGCGGATCAGTTCTGCACGCGCGCTGAACGCCTCGCTGCTGTTGGACAGCAAGCGAAAGCCGGAACGGCCTTCATGGGGCTGCGCCAGCGCCTGGATCGAACGCCCGAAACTCGACTTCGCTGCCGGCAGCGCCTGGCTGGGTTCATCATGCACGCTGCGCTGCGCACAACCGCCCAGCCCAAGGGCGGTGCACAGGCATAAGGGCAAGAGCCATCGTCTGTTCAAGTGCTGTACCTGCGAACTCGATTTGGCGATATGACCGCCACAGACGGGTAAAAGTTACGCGTGCCGTTTAATCGAACGCTATGCGTGCCGTTTAATGGAGCGCTACGCGTCCTGCGCCATCAACCGTTTGATCGTCTCGCCCACCGTGCGCACGGCCGCTTCGATCTCGGGTGTCGGGCGCGCTGAATAATTCATGCGCAGGCAATTGCGGTACTTGCCGGAGGCCGAAAAAATGCTTCCCACAGCGACCTGCACCTTGTGTTCGAGCAGGGCGCGGTTCAGGCGCAGGGTGTCGAAATTCTCGTCCAGCTCGACCCACAGCATGAAGCTGCCTTGCGGGCGGCTGGCGCGGGTGCCTTCGGGAAAATAGCGCATCACCCAGTCGATCATCTGGTCGCGGCAACGCTGGTACTGGCTGCGCATGCGCCGCAGGTGCGGTTCGTAATGGCCGCCCTGCAGAAACTCGGCAATCGCCAGTTGCGGCTGCGGCGCGGTGGAGCCAGTGCCGATGTATTTCATGTGCAGCACTTGCTCCAGATAACGTCCCGGCGCTACCCAGCCGATGCGCAAGCCTGGCGCCAGGGTCTTGGAAAACGAGCTGCACAGCAGCACGCGGCCGTCTTCGTCGAACGACTTGATGGTGCGCGGGCGTGGGTAGCTGTAGGCCAGGTCGCCATACACATCGTCCTCGATGATCGGCACATCGAAGCGCTGTGCGAGGCGCAACAAGGCGCGCTTGCGCTCCTCGGGCATCACGTAGCCCAGCGGGTTGTTGCAACTGGGGGTCAGCTGGATGGCCTTGATCGGCCACTGTTCCAGCGCCAGTTCCAGGGCTTCGAGGCTGATGCCGGTCAGCGGGTCGGTGGGGATTTCCAGGGCCTTCATGCCCAGGCCCTTGAGCGTTTGCATGGCACCGAAAAAGCTCGGCGAGTCGACCGCGACGACATCGCCTGGCGAACACAGCGCACGAATGCTCGCCGACATCGCTTCGTGGCAGCCGGTGGTAATGATCAGGTCGCGGGCACTGAGGTTGCAGCCCGAGTCCAGCAGCAGGCGGGCGATTTGCTCGCGCAGGACTTCAGCGCCATGAATATCGCCGTAATACAGGCCGGGCATGTCCTGGTGGCGGCTGAGCTGGCTCAACGAGCGCAGCAGCGGGCGCAGTGTCGGGCTGCTGACATCCGGCATGCCGCGGCCCAGCTGGACAAAGTCTTTGGCGGGTGAAAAGCGGATCAGGTCCAGCACCTGTTCCCACTGGGAAATATCCACCGGCCGCTGGGTCGGCCGCCCCACGCCCGGCAACGCCGGTGCCTTGCGGCTGGCGGGCACGAAGTAGCCGGACTTGGGCCGCGGCGTCGCCAGGCCGTTGTCTTCCAGTACCCGATAAGCCTGCTGCACGGTGCTCAGGCTGACGCCATGTTCCAGGCTCAGGGCCCGCACCGACGGCAGCCGGTCGCCAGGGCGGTAAAAACCGTTTTCAATGCGCGAGCCCAACAGCTCGGCCAGATTGACATACAGGGTCACGGCATACTCCCGGCGGCTCGCGCACAGATTCCAATACAGATAGCGCAAAAATAAAGCATTCAGAGCAATCGGCAAGTCTTCTGTACGGAAAATATAAGAAGTTTTTGCATCTGTATCGTCGTGCGCATTTTCGCCATCATCTTCCTCACGCAATCCTGCAAGGAGGGAGCGAGCATGAACGGGTTCAGTGATGTGCAATCGGTGCTGCAAGGCCGCGAACGGGATACGCGCCAACCGGTCGTCAGCGAGAAGCGTGCAAACCATCCGCCGGCCGCGCTGGCGCAGCCGCAGCCCGTGTCAGGGCGCTGGGCGCTGTATCGTCATCGCTGGACATCGCGCCGCGCCTTGCTGGAACTGACCGACGACGAACTGCGCGACATCGGCCTGGATTATTCACAGGCCCGGCGCGAGGCCGCCAAACCGTTCTGGCGTGACTGAGCCTGTCGTCCAGGCCAGTTCTTTCAGCCCAGTTCTTTCAGCCGGTGCCAGAGCATGCCCAGCGCCAGCAGCGGTGAGCGCAGGTGTTTGCCACCGGGGAAGGTCATGTGCGGCACGTTGGCGAACAGCTCGAAGCCTGCGCTGTGCTGGCCGGCGATGGCTTCGGCCAGCAGCTTGCCGGCCAGGTGCGTGGCATTGAGGCCGTGACCGGAATAAGCCTGCGCATAAAACACGTTGGGCTGTTTGGGCAACCGGCCGATCTGCGGCAGGCGGTTGGCGCCGATGCCGATCATGCCGCCCCATTGATAATCGATGCGCACGCCGGCCAGTTGCGGGAACACCTTGAGCATCTTGGGCTGCATGTAGGCGGCGATGTCCTGCGGGTCGCGGCCTGAATAATGGCAGGCGCCGCCGAACAGCAAGCGGCGGTCGGCAGACAACCGGTAGTAATCCAGCGCCACGCGCTGGTCACACACCGCCATGTCGCGGGGCAGCAACTGGCTGGCCTGCTCGGCGCTCAGCGGCTCGGTGGCGATGATGTAACTGCCCGCCGGCAACACCTTGCCGCCCAGTTCCGGGTTCAGGTCGTTGAGGTAGGCATTGCAGCCCAGCACCAGAAAGTTCGCCTGCACACTGCCCTGAGCGGTGTGCACCTTGACCTGCGGGCCGTACTCGATACGGGTGACCGGCGATTGTTCGAACACCTGCACGCCCAGTGTGCGGGCCACGGCCGCCTCGCCAATAGCGAGATTCAGCGGGTGCAGATGCCCCGAGCCCATGTCGATCAGGCCGCCGACATAGCGGTCCGAACCCACGACTTCATGCATCTGCTCGGGTTGCAGTAGTCGCAGTTCATGGCGATAACCCAGGCTGCGCAGTTCTTCGAGGTCTTCGGCAAAGCCTTGCAGGTCCTTGGGTTTGTTGGCCAGGTCGCAATAGCCCCATTTCAGGTCACAGTCGATGCCATGACGCTCGATGCGCTGGCGGACGATTTCCACGGCCTCGAAACCCATCAGCTTGAGCTGGTGCACGCCTTCACGGCCAAGCACCGGCTCAAACTGTTCCAGGCCGTGGCCGACACCGCGAATCAGTTGCCCGCCATTGCGCCCGCTGGCGCCCCAGCCGATGCGCCGGGCTTCCAGCAAGGCCACGCTCAGGCCGCGTTCGGCCAGTTCGATGGCGGTGTTCAGCCCGGAAAAGCCGCCGCCGACCACGCACACATCAACCTTCAGCGCGCCTTGCAGAGGCGGATGATCCGGCTGCGGATGGCTGCTGGCGGCGTAGTAAGAGTTGGCGTGGGCGTTCATGAGGTGTCCTTGGTTATCCGCAAGCAGGTGATGCGCAAACAGCCGCCGAGGATAAGCCGCTGTCACGGACCTGCCAACTGCGGCACAATCGCCGCGTTGTGTCAGGTAAATAGATCAATGAGCTGTAATCGAGAAAAAGTCCGCACCCTGCGGCGCCAGATTCCTTCGTTCGAATGTGTACCCGGTTGTCATGACTGTTGTGGGCCGGTGACCACCTCACCGGAAGAAATGTCGCGCCTGCCGCGTAAAAGCCGCGACGAGCAAGAGGCCGCGCTTGAAGAACTGAACTGTGTACACCTGGGCCCCAATGGCTGCACGGTGTATGAAGAGCGCCCGCTGATCTGCCGCCTGTTCGGCACCACGCCGACCCTGCCGTGCCCCAATGGCCGGCGCCCGGAACAGATGATCCATCCACGGGTGGAAGCGCAGATTCACGACTACATGAGCAGCACCCGCCAGGTGCTGGTGTAAAAACCAAGCTGCAAGTGGTGAGCTGCAAGCTGCAAGAAAAAGCAGTGGTGGTTACGAGATTGATGTTCCAGCACCAACCCACTTGCCGCTTGTAGCTGACAGCTTGCAGCTCACTCCGCTATAGGCAGGCTCAGGCTCTCTTTCACTTCTTCCATCACGATATAGCTCTTGGACTCGCGCACGTGCGGCAGCTTGAGCAGGATGTCGCCCAGCAGTTTGCGGTACGAGGCCATCTCTGAAATCCGCGCCTTGACCAGATAGTCGAAGTCGCCGGACACCAGATGGCACTCCAGCACGTGTGGCAGTTTAAGGATGGCGCGGCGAAATTCGTCGAAGGTGTCGCCGGACTTGTAGTCCAGGCTGATTTCGACGAACACCAGCAGGCTGGCCTTGAGGTTCTGCGGGTTGAGGCGAGCGTTGTAGCCCATGATGATGCCCTCGCGCTCCAGGCGCCGGACCCGCTCGGTGCAGGGCGTGGTCGACAGCCCGACCCGCTCGCCCAGCTCGGTGAACGAGATACGCCCGTCACTTTGCAGAATGCGCAGGATATTACGATCGATCTTGTCCAGTTCACGCCGGGACTGATGCTGGGTACGCATGGGTAATCTCCCTCTGTCTAAGCGCCGTTTGCCGAGAAAACGCCTCGAATATAGCTTTTTATATAGTGAAAAGCACTGCCTGAACCTTTTTATACTGCGCACATTCCTTACTCATTCTGCACAACGTCAGCGGATATCCGCGATGAGGTACTCGATATGCGCGTTCTGGTTCTCGGCAGTGGTGTCATCGGTACAACGACGGCCTACTATCTGGCGCGTGAAGGTTTTCAGGTGACGGTGGTCGATCGTCAGCCGGCCGCGGCCATGGAGACCAGCTTCGCCAATGCCGGCCAGGTTTCGCCCGGTTATGCCTCGCCCTGGGCCGCGCCGGGTGTGCCGCTCAAGGCCATGAAGTGGCTGTTGCAGCGCCATGCGCCGCTGGCGATCAAGGCCACCACCAGCCTCGACCAATACCTGTGGATAGCGCAGATGCTGCGCAACTGCACGGCCAGCCGTTATGCGGTAAACAAAGAGCGCATGGTGCGGTTGTCCGAGTACAGCCGCGATTGCCTCGATGAATTGCGCGCCGAAACCGGCATTGCCTACGAGGCGCGGCAACTGGGCACCACCCAGTTGTTCCGTACCCAGGAGCAACTGGACAACGCCGCCAAGGACATCGCGGTCTTGAAGCAATCTGGCGTGCCGTATGAGTTGCTCGACCGCGCCGGCATTGCCCGCGTCGAGCCGGCGCTGGCGGGCGTTACCGGTATTCTCAGCGGTGCGCTGCGCCTGCCCAACGACCAGACCGGCGACTGCCAGTTGTTCACCACGCGCCTGGCAGAAATGGCCGTCGATCTGGGCGTCGAATTTCGCTACGGGCAGAATATCGAGCGCCTGGAGTTTGCCGGCGACCGCATCAATGGCGTGTGGATCGACGGCACGCTGGAAACCGCCGACCGCTATGTGCTGGCGCTGGGCAGCTACTCGCCGCAATTGCTCAAGCCGCTGGGCATCAAGGCGCCGGTGTATCCCCTCAAGGGCTACTCGCTGACCGTGCCGATCACCCGTGGCGACATGGCACCGACCTCGACCATTCTCGACGAGACCTACAAGGTCGCGATCACCCGTTTCGACAACCGCATCCGCGTCGGCGGCATGGCTGAAATCGCAGGTTTCGACCTGTCGCTCAACCCGCGTCGGCGTGAAACGCTGGAGATGATCGTCAACGATCTTTATCCTCACGGCGGCGATCTGCGCCAGGCCAGTTTCTGGACCGGTTTGCGCCCGACCACGCCGGACGGAACACCGATCGTAGGCGCCACCGCGTACAACAACCTGTTTCTCAATACCGGTCATGGCACGCTGGGCTGGACCATGGCCTGTGGTTCGGGCCGTTTGCTGGCCGACCTGATCGCGCGCAAGACCCCGCAGATCAGCGCCGCTGGCCTGGATATTTCCCGTTATGGCAACACCCGCGAGTCCGCACGACCTGTCAATACGGCGCCCGCACACCAATAACCTGTTTTATCAAAAAAGATAACCGACCATGCGTCCAGCCCGTGCCCTGATTGACCTTCAAGCCCTGCGCCACAATTACCGGCTGGCTCGCCAGCACGCGGGCGCCAAAGCGCTTGCGGTGATCAAGGCCGATGCCTACGGCCATGGCGCGGTGCGCGTGGCGCAGGCGCTGCAAGCCGAGGCCGACGGTTTTGCCGTGGCCTGCATCGAAGAAGCGCTGGAGCTGCGTGCTGCCGGTATTCGCGGGCCGATCCTGCTGCTTGAAGGGTTTTTCGAGGCCCAGGAACTGGAGTTGATCGCCGAGCACGACCTGTGGTTCGTGGTGCATTCGCTGTGGCAACTGGACGCCATCGAGCGCACGGCGGTGGGCAAGCCGCTGAATGTCTGGCTCAAGCTCGACAGCGGCATGCACCGGGTCGGGATCTTTCCGGCCGATTACCAGGCGGCGTACCAGCGGCTGCAGGGCAGCGGCAAGGTCGCCGACATCGTGCTGATGACCCACTTTGCCCGCGCCGACGAGCTGGATTGCCCGCGCAGTGAAGAGCAACTGGCGGTATTCAATGCCGCCCGTCAGGGGCTGCAAGCGCCGACCAGCCTGAACAACTCGCCGGCCCTGCTGGGCTGGCCGCAGATCACCAGCGACTGGGTACGGCCGGGGATCATGCTCTACGGCGCCACGCCGTTCGACCGGCCGCACCCGCTGGCCGACCAGTTGCAAGCGGTGATGACCCTGGAGTCGAAGGTCATCAACGTGCGTGAACTGCCCGCCGGAGAGCCGGTGGGCTACGGCGCCGCCTTCATCACCGAACGGCCCAGCCGCATCGGCGTGGTCGCGATGGGTTATGCCGACGGTTATCCGCGCCATGCCCCTACCGGCACTCCGGTAAGCATCGACGGCCAGCCGGGTCGTTTGCTCGGTCGGGTGTCGATGGACATGCTTTGTATCGATTTGACCGACCTGCCTCAGGCCGGGCTTGGCAGCCGGGTCGAGTTCTGGGGACCGAACGTCGCCGCCAGCGAAGTGGCCGCCCAGGCCGGCACCATCCCGTACCAGCTGTTCTGCAATCTCAAGCGCGTACCGCGCCTGTATAGCGATAACTGACGCCGCTAGCGGTCCGTCCGTCTGTTGTAAATATCGAACGCTGTTGCCATCATGCCTGCGTCTCGACTTTACCTGGAGGACTGCCGCATTGGACGTCGGTGAGCGACTGCAATACATCCGTAAGCTCAAGGGGCTGTCCCAGCGCGAACTCGCCAAGCGGGCCGGCGTGACCAACAGCACCATCTCCATGATCGAGAAAAACAGCGTCAGCCCGTCGATCAGTTCACTGCGCAAGGTGCTGGGCGGCATTCCGATGTCCATGGTCGAGTTCTTTTCCGAAGAGCTGGAGCCTGCGAACACCACCCAGGTGGTGTACAAGGCCAACGAGCTGCTGGATATCTCCGACGGCGCGATGACCATGAAGCTGGTGGGCAAATCGCACCCGGGCCGGACGATTGCCTTTCTGACCGAAACCTACCCGCCAGGCGCCGACACCGGCGAAGAAATGCTGGTTCACGAAGGCGAGGAGACCGGCATCCTCATCGAGGGACGGCTTGAACTGATCGTCGGCCCCGACACCTATCTGCTCGAAGCCGGCGACAGCTATTACTTTGAAAGCACCCGCCCGCACCGCTTCCGCAACCCCTTCGACCTGCCGGCACGCCTGATCAGCGCCGCGACCCCGGCCAATTTCTGACGGACTGCGCCAGCCCCCGACCACCGGAGGCTGGCCCGTCCGCCGATCCATGACAAGGTAATAGCCGCAGCCTCGACGAGGGTGAACCCGTGAATCCGATAAAACTGTGCCTGGCCATGGCGGCGGCCATGCTGCTGGCGCCCTTGGGCCTGATGGCCGCTTCCAGCGAAGAAATCGCCCAGCGTCTGGAGCCGGTCGGCAAGGTCTGCATCAAGGGCCAGGAATGCCAGGGCGTGACCGTGGCCACTGTGGCCGGTGGCGCAGCACGCGCGGGGCAGGCCATCATCGACAAGCATTGCATTGCCTGTCACAGCATTGGCCTGATGGACGCGCCGAAAATCGGCGACACCGCCGCCTGGAAAACCCGCGCCGACAAAGAGGGCGGCCTCGACGGCCTGCTGGCCAAGGCCATTACCGGCCTCAACACCATGCCGCCCAAGGGCACCTGCGGCGATTGCACCGACGACGAATTGAAGGCCGCAATACAGACGATGTCGGGTTTGTAGGCACAGACGCATCGCGCAACAAGGCCATGCAGCAATTACCTTCTGAAAACAGTCCAACCTGCATCCCAGGACATTTCAGGAGAGCCCGGATGCCGCAGTCCTGTTCCATCGAGCGCGCCGTCGAGCAAGTGTTGGCGCAGTTGCCTGAGCACATCCATCTGGGCATGCCGCTCGGGCTGGGCAAGCCCAATCGTTTCGTCAACGCGCTGTATGCGCGCATTCGTGACTTGCCCGAGCGCCGGCTGACGATCTACACCGCCTTGAGCCTGGGCCGCCCGACGCCGGGCGAGGGCTTGCAGGCGCGCTTTCTCGAGCCGTTTCTAGAGCGGGTGTTTGGCGACTACCAAGAGCTTGAATACCTGCGCGACCTGCGCCGCGACGCGTTGCCGGCCAATATCCGCGTCGAGCAGTTTTTCATGCAGCCCGGCAGCCTGCTCGACAGCGTGCCGGCCCAGCAGGACTACGTCAGCAGCAACTACAGCCATGCCGCCCGCGACATCAACGCCAAGGGCCTGAACCTGGTGGCGCAACTGGTTGCCAGCGACCCGCAGTATCCGGGGCGCCTGAGCCTGAGTTGCAACCCGGATGTGACCCTTGACCTGCTGCCGATGATCGCCAGGCGCCGCACTGCTGGCGAAACCATCCTGATCCTCGGTCAGGTGCATGCCGAATTGCCCTATATGCCGGGCGACAGTGAGCTGGATGAGGTGGCCTTCGACCTGCTGATCGATGAGCCCGAAACCGCCACGCTGTTTTCCACCCCCAATATGCCGGTCGGTTTTCAGGATCATCTGATCGGGCTGCACACCAGTACGCTGGTGCGCGATGGCGGCACCTTGCAGATCGGCATCGGTTCGATGGGCGATGCGCTGACCGCCGCGCTGTTGGCGCGTCAGGCCGATAACCAGAATTACCTCGGCCTGCTCGGCGAGCTGAACATGAGCAACTGGCAGACCCTGATCGACCGCGAAGGCGGCACCGAGCCTTTCAATAGCGGCCTGTACGGTTGTAGCGAAATGTTCGTCAACGGCCTGCTGGTGCTGGCCGATGCCGGCATTGTGCGGCGCAAGGTCTATGCCGACGCCGGGCTGCAATTGCTCGCCAACCAGAATGCGCTGGACGAGAGCCAGCAGGCCGATGGCGTGGTGGTGCATGGCGGATTCTTTCTCGGGCCGGGCAGTTTTTACCAGCGCTTGCGCGAACTGCCGAGCGAGCGGCTGGCGCAATTCAACATGACCGCCATCAGTTTCATCAACGAACTGTATGGCGATGAACAGCTCAAGCGCCTGCAGCGCCGCGATGCGCGCTTTATCAACAGTGCGTTCACCGTGACCTTGCTCGGCGCTGCGGTCTCCGACCAGCTGGCCGACGGGCGCGTGCTCAGCGGGGTCGGCGGGCAGTACAACTTCGTGGCCCAGGCGCATGCGCTGGAAGACGCCCGCTCCATCCTGATTTTGCGCAGCTGGCGCGAGTCGGGCGGCGAGATCAGCTCCAATATCGTCTGGTCGTATGAGCACACCACCATTCCCCGGCATTTGCGCGACATCGTGGTGACCGAATACGGCATCGCCGACCTGCGCGGCCAGACCGACGCGACGGTGATCGAGCGTTTGCTCAATATCAGCGACTCACGCTTCCAGCCCGGCCTGATCGAACAGGCGCAAAAGGCCGGCAAGCTGCCCGACGACTTTCAACTGGACCCGCGTTTTACCGACAACGTCCCCGACCGGCTGAAAGCGCTGGTGGCCGGTTACCCGGAGCTGTTCAGCGAATACCCGCTGGGTTCCGATTTCAGTAGCGAAGAACGCGACCTGCTGCGGGCGCTGAACTGGATCAAGAGCAAGCTCAAACTCACCGAGATGCTTGAACTGGGCAAGGCGACGATGGACGCACCGGACCCCGAGGCTTATCCGGCGCACCTTGAGCGCATGGGCCTGGACAAGCCCGACGGCTTGCGTGAAGAGCTGTATCAGCGGTTGCTGCTGGCCGGGTTGCACGCGACACAACCCACGCTCTTGCCCTGACACAGCGGCAGCGCATTCACCTCAACGCTTGAGCATCGCCCTGATATCCGCCAGGGCGTTGTTGCCGCGTGCGGCCTTGACCTCGACCGGGGCGTCGTCGTTGCCTTCCCAGGCCAGGTCGTCGGGCGGCAGCTCATCGAGAAAGCGGCTGGGCGCGCAGTCGATGATCTCGCCGTACTGCTTGCGCTTGGCGGCAAAGGTGAAGGCCAGGGTCTGGCGCGCGCGGGTGATGCCGACGTAGGCCAGGCGGCGTTCTTCTTCGATAGTGTCGGCTTCGATGCTGGAACGGTGCGGCAGGATTTCCTCTTCCATGCCCATGATGAACACGTATGGAAACTCCAGGCCCTTGGAGGCATGCAGGGTCATCATCTGCACGCCTTCGGCGCCGTCTTCCTCTTCCTGCTGACGTTCGAGCATGTCGCGCAAGACCAGCTTGCCGATGGCCTCCTCGATGGTCATGCCGCCTTCTTCGTCTTTCTCCAGGGTGTTTTTCAACGCCTCGATGAGAAACCAGACGTTGCTCATGCGGTAGTCGGCGGCCTTGTCGCTGGAGCTGTTGGTGCGAATCCAGTTCTCGTAGTCGATGTCCATGACCATGCTGCGCAGGGCGGCAATCGGGTCGTTCTGCGCGCATTGCTGGCGCACGCCGTCCATCCAGCGCTTGAAGCGTTGCAGGCGCTCGGTGTAACGGCTGTCGAGGTGTTCGCCCAGGCCCAGTTCTTCACTGGCGGCGTACATCGACACCTTGCGCTCGGAGGCATAGTTACCGAGCTTTTCGAGGGTCGTGGAGCCGATCTCGCGGCGTGGCACGTTGATCACCCGCAAGAAGGCGTTGTCGTCGTCCGGGTTTACCAGCAGGCGCAAGTAGGACATCAAGTCCTTCACTTCCTGACGGCTGAAAAAGCTGGTGCCGCCCGACAGCCGATACGGAATCTGGTGATGTTGCAGCTTCAGCTCGATCAGCTTGGCCTGGTAGTTGCCGCGATACAGGATCGCAAAATCGCTGTATGGCCGGTCGGTGCGCAGGTGCAAGGTGAGGATTTCCATCGCCACCCGCTCGGCCTCGGCCTCTTCGTTGCGGCAACGAATCACGCGGATCTCGTCGCCGTGGCCCATTTCCGACCACAGCTGTTTTTCGAAATCGTGCGGGTTGTTGGCGATCAGCACGTTGGCGCAGCGCAGGATGCGGCTGGTGGAGCGGTAGTTCTGCTCCAGCATCACCACTTTGAGCGACGGGTAGTCGTCCTTGAGCAGCATCAGGTTTTCCGGCCGTGCGCCGCGCCAGGCATAAATCGACTGATCATCGTCGCCGACCACGGTGAACTGGTTGCGGTTGCCGATCAGCAGTTTTACCAGCAGATACTGGCTGGCGTTGGTGTCCTGGTATTCGTCGACCAGCAGGTAGCGCACACGGTTCTGCCACTTTTCGAGGATGTCGGCGTGTTCAAGGAACAGCTTGACCGGCAGCAGGATCAGGTCGTCGAAGTCCAGCGCGTTGTAGGCCTTGAGGGTGCGCTGGTAGTGGGTGTAGACGATGGCGGCGGTCTGCTCTTTGGGGCCGCGCGCGTTGGCCAGGGCTTCTTCGGGCAGGATAAGGTCGTTTTTCCAGGAGCCGATGTAGCCCTTGATCTCGTCGACGCCGTCGTCGCCCGAGTACTCCTTTTGCATGATGTCGGTGAGCAGGGACTTGATATCGCCCTCATCGAAGATCGAAAAGCCCGGCTTGTAGCCCAGCCGCACATGCTCCTTGCGGATGATGTTCAGCCCAAGGTTGTGGAAGGTCGAGACCGTCAGGCCACGGCCTTCGGCCCCGCGCAGCAGGCTGCCGACGCGCTCTTTCATCTCGCGGGCGGCCTTGTTGGTGAAGGTCATGGCCACGATGTGCTGGGCGCGGATGCCGCAATTCTGGATCAGGTGGGCGATCTTGCGGGTGATCACGCTGGTTTTGCCGGAGCCTGCACCGGCGAGCACCAGGAGCGGGCCGCCGACGTAGTTCACGGCTTCCTGCTGCCGGGGATTGAGTCGGGACATGAAGAGAGGCGTCGTGTACGAAAGAAGGCGGGCATTTTAACAGGCTCGCGGCAGCATGCAGTGACCTTCGTCCCTTTCTCAGTAACCGCTATCTAAATTTCTTGGTTTTGTTACATTTGCACACCGTACTCATTTACATCTTTTTCGTTACCTCATTTGAGGTACCAGCCCTGTATTTTTCCTCTGGATTTAGGGAGTCAGCTTGCCAACGCCTGTCGAAGCCTCGCGGTTATTGCTGCTGGCCTATGAGCCTGCATGGCTGACGCAACTGCAACGCTGCATGGCGACGCTGCCAGCAGGGATCACGCTGCACTGCATCAACGACTGGGAAACCGACGGCAGGCCTTACGCCGGCGAGCGCAACACTGTGCTGTTGGTCACCCCTGAACTGCAGCCACAGGCCGGCAGTTGCAGTTTGCCGATTGTGATGCTGCTGGAGGCCGAGCCCGATGCCGGCCCGGCCGGTGCTAGCGACTGGCTGGTGCGCGGTAGCCTGACCCCCGACATCCTGCGCCGCTGCCTGCGCCATGTGCGCGAGCGCGGGCATCTGGAACACACCCTGCACCGCCTGGCCGAACAGGATCCGTTGACCGGCATCGCCAATCGCCAGGGATTTCAGACCCTGCTGGCGGCGCGCCTGGCCGAGCACGACGGTGTCGGCCTGGCGTTGGGGCATCTGGACCTGGACAACTTTCGCCGGGCCAACGATGCCTTGGGTCACCAGGGCGGCGACCGGCTGATCCTGCAAGTGGTGGCGCGGCTCAAGCGCCAGCTCGATGTCAACGACCAGATCGCCCGCCTGGGCAGTGACGAATTCGCCCTGCTGATCGATACCCGCGATGCACCGCAGCGTGCCACCGAGGTGGCCGAGCGCATCATCGAGGCGATGTCCGAGGCGTACTGGATCGACGGTGAAAGCCTGTTGCTCGGTTGCAGCCTGGGCGTCGCGCATGCTCACGCACAGGCCGGCGCCGACCCATTGATGTGGCACGCGCACATCGCCATGCGCCAGGCCAAGAGCATTCAGGGCTGCACCTGGCACCTGTTCGATGCACGTATCAACCGCAATGCCCGCAGCCTGGCCGACCTTGAAGGCGAGCTGCGCCGGGCGCTGCGCCGCGATGAGCTGGAGCTGCATTACCAGCCGCGGCTGTGTATGAGCAGCGGCGCCATCGTCGGGCTCGAAGCGCTGGTGCGCTGGCGCCATCAGGAGCGCGGCCTGCTGCCGCCCAGCGAGTTCGTGCCGCTGGCCGAGCAAAGCGGCCTGATCGTGCCCTTGGGCTATTGGGTGATTTTCCGCGCGCTGCGCGACATGCGCGCCTTGCGCGAGCAGGGCATCGCGCCGTTGCACATGGCGATCAACCTGTCGTTCCGCCAGTTCCAGGACAACCAGTTGTTGGCCACCCTCAGCCGGCTGATCAACGAGCAGGGCGTGGACGCCAACTGGCTGGAATTCGAACTGACCGAAACCGCGGTCATGCGCCGCAGCGACCTGGTGAGCCAGACCATGGATGCCTTGCGTGCCTTGGGTGTGCGTTTCTCGCTGGACGACTTCGGCACCGGTTTCTCATCGTTCGTGCACCTCAACAGCCTGCCGATTGCGTTGCTGAAGATCGACAAGAGCTTTGTCGGCGAGATGGAGCAGCGCCCTGAAAACCGCCAGCTGGTCCACGCCATGATCAACCTGGCACACAACCTGGGCCTGGAAGTGGTGGCCGAGGGCATCGAAACCGAGGGCCAGCTGGCCTTGCTGCGCGAATACGGTTGCGATCAGGCGCAGGGTTATCTGATCCGTCGGCCCTTGCCGATGAAAGAGCTGGTCCAGTACCTGACACAGGACAATGTGCAGGTGCCGAGTTCTCAGGACGGCTGATCAGGCCTGCAATGTGACCGGCTGACCGGCCTTGCGTATCAGGCGCGCCACGCGCCGCTCGAAGGCCCAGGTCAGCGTCACCGCCGCGCACAGCAGCCCCAGCGCTAGCCCCCACCACACCCCTTGCGCGGCGGCCGGTGTCTGGAACGCCAGCAACCAGGCGGCCGGCGCCGCCACCAGCCAATAGCAGGCCAGGCCGATCAGAAAGGTGATCTTGGCGTCTTTCAGGCCGCGAATCGCGCCCATGGCGATGGTCTGCACGCCGTCGAACAGCTCGAACCAGGCGGCGATGGCCAGCAGCTTGACTGCCAGCACCACGATGTCGTTGAGCGCAGGATCGTCGATGTCCAGAAACAGATTGATGATCTGCCGCGGTGCCAGCCAGAACAACAGGGCAAACAGCAGCATCAGCGCGCCGCCGAAACCGATCCCGAGCCGGCCTGTCAGGCGCACCATGTGCAGGTTGCCGGCACCATAATGCTGGCCGATGCGCATGGTTACCGCGTAAGAAATGCCCACCGGAATCATGAAGGCCATCGACACCGTTTGCAGCGAGATCTGGTGCGCGGCCATTTGTGCGGTGCCCAGCGCGCCCATGCAAAACGCCGCAAAGGTGAACAGGCCGACTTCCACCGCATAGGTGCCACCGATCGGCAGGCCCAGCCGCCATAACTCGCCCAGGTGGCTGCGCGACAGCTGCATCAGGCCCTGGCGAATCGGGTAGGCGGTGTACGCCGGGTGGCGACGAATGTGCAGCGCCAGTGCCAGGGCCATGCAGTTGGTGACCACGGCGGTGACCAGGCCGATGCCGTACAGGCCCAGCGCCGGCAAGCCCAGCCAGCCTTCGAGGAGTGCATAGTTAAGAATGAAGTTGGCCAGCGCGCCCACCAGACTGATGATCATGACCGGCGTTGCGCGTCCCAGTGCGCTGGTGAAACCGCGCAGCGCCATGAACGTGAGCAGGCCGGGCAGGGCCAGCGGCAGGGTGGTGAGAAACTGCATCGCCATGTGTACGTTGCGCGGGTCCTGGCCCAGGTGCAGCAGCACCGGCTCAAGGCTCCACAGCAAGGCGGCGGCCAGAATCGCCATGCCCCACGCCAGCCATAGCCCGGCCTGGGTCAGGCGCGTGGCGCCCTCGGTATCGCCCGCGCCCTGGCGAATCGAAACCAGCGTGCCGACCGCCGCCATCACGCCGATGCAGAAGAACGACACAAACCCATACGTGGCCGCCCCCAGCCCGCCGCCGGCCAGCGACTCGGGACCGAGCCGGCCCATCATCACCGTGTCGGTGAACACCATCAGCATATGCGCCAGTTGCGAGGCGATCAGCGGCCCTGCCAGGCGCAAGATGATCCAGAGTTCCTTGAGGGCGGCGGACTGCATGTTTTTAAGGCTCGAAGTGGGGAAAATCAGCCGCCTATTCTGGCTATTTGGATGGCTGGATACAAAGCGTTAAATAAGTGCCATCAATATCCATGCATGACACTCAAGTATGTGCCGCTCATGCCGACTCCACTGGATAGAATCGTGCCTTGCGGCGCTTCGAACTTCCCTACATATAACGTTGCTGGCTGGCGAGCCCCTTGGCGGGTCATCGAACCACCCAGCCTGGAGTCGTCATGTCCAAGCCCCGTGCCCGGATTGCCTCTCAGCTTGGTATTGCTCTGGCCGTCATTCTGGCGGTCGTGATTGGCAGCAGTACCCTTTTTGCCCTGCGCTCGCTCGATGCTGCTAACCTGGTCATCCGCGAAGAACACATGGCCAGCGAAGCGCGCCTGCTCGCTGACCAGCTCAACACCTTTCACACCACCCTGCGCGACAGTACCCAGCGCCTGGCCAACCTGTTCGAGAAGCGCTTTGCCACGGGCCTGAGCGTGCAGACCGGGACCAGCTTCACGGTGGCGGGCACGCCGACTCCCGGTCTGTTTCTGGAAGGCCAGGCGCTGAACAACGAGTTCAGCGAGGTCGATGAATTCCGTAATCTCACCGCCGGCGTCGCGACGGTCTTCGTGCGCAGCGGCGATGACTTCATCCGCGTCAGCACCTCGCTGACCAAGCAGGACGGTTCGCGGGCCATCGGCACCGTGCTCGATCGCAAGGGCCAGGCTTACGCAAAATTGATGGCGGGCCAGGCTTACGTCGGCAAGGCGCTGTTGTTCGAGCGCAACTACATGACCCAGTACAGCCCGGTGCGCGACGCCAGCGGTCAGATTATTGCCGCGCTGTTCGTCGGCTTTGATTACACCGATGCGCAGAACGCCCAGTTCGAAAACCTCAAGAGCTTCCGCATCGGCAAGACCGGCTCGCTGGCGTTGCTCGATGAACAGAACAAATGGCTGGTCGCTCCGGCCGGCGTCAAGGACGCCACCCAGGCCGCCACCGCCGTGGCCGCTGCCGTTGCGCAATCAGGCAAGGGCCAGTTCTGGAAGGACGGCGACGAGAACTTCTACAGCGTCGGCATGCCGTTCGCCGGTGGCCCGTGGACGGTGGTGGCGAGCATGCCGCAGGAAGAAATCAGCTCAGTGACCTGGAGCGTCGGCACGCAGCTGGCCATCGGCAGCCTGCTGGCGATGCTGATTGCGGTGGGCGGCGCGATCTGGTTGCTGCGCAGCAAGCTGCGGCCGCTGTCGGAACTGGTGCAACAGGCCGAAGCGCTGGGCGCCGGTAACCTCAGCGTGCGCTTGCCGGTCACCAGCCACGATGAGATCGGCCAGCTGGCCGGCAGCTTCAATGCCATGAGCGAAGCCTTGTCGACCATGGTCGAACACATTCGTACCGCGTCCCGCCAGGTCAGCGACCGCGCCCATGCGCTGTCGGGGCTGTCGAGCGGTGCACATGCCGGCATGGAACAGCAGTCCGGCGAAATCACCAGCATGGCCGGCGCGGTCGAGGAGTTCAGCGCCACCTCGATGAATATCGCCGACAACATGCAGGACACCGAGCGTCTGGCGCAGGAAAATGCGCGTCAGACCCGCATCGGTCGTTCGTCGATGGAAGAAGCCTCCAGCTCGCTGCAACAGATCGCCGCTTCGCTGAACAGCACCGCCACAGTGGTCGACACCCTGGGCCAGCGTTCGCAGGAAATCGGCAGCATCGTCGGCGTGATTACCTCGATTGCCGAGCAGACCAACCTGCTGGCACTCAATGCCGCCATCGAAGCGGCCCGTGCCGGTGAGCAGGGACGCGGCTTTGCCGTGGTTGCCGACGAAGTGCGCAGCCTGGCCTCGCGCACCCGTCAGGCCACCGACGAAATCTCGACGATGATTGCCAGCATCCAGCAGGAAACCGGCAACGCGATCAGCACCATGCAACAGGGCAACGCCTTGATGCAGGAAGGCCTGTCGCTCAACACCAAGGTCGCCCAGGCACTGGCCCAGATCGACGAACAAAGCCGCTCGGCCGGCCAGCAGTTCACCGTGATCACCACCGCCGCTCAGGAACAGAGCAGCACCGCCACGGCATTGAGCGGCAACCTGCAAAGCATTGCCATGACCAACAGCGAACAGCGCGAAGTCGTTGCCAATCTGGCGGTGACGGCGCGCGAACTCAATGCCCTGGCGGCAGAGTTGCTGGCGGAGGTTGACCGGTTCAGGTGAGGCGCGGCATTACTGCAACAGCTTTTGCACCCGTAGCCGATCCTGGGCAAAGCCCGTTTCGGCTTCCTGGCGGGCCTGTTGGTGGCGCAGGACGGTGGCCTGCAGGTCCAGTTGCTGGTCGCGCAGGTCCTTGAGCTGATCGAGCAACGATTGCGGCACCGGCCTGCCGGCGCGTTCCTGGTCGGCGGCCTGGCCTTGCAAGCTGGCCTGTTGGGCAGACAAACCCTGGATATTGCCCTGGGCCACGCCGATCAGCGCATCGAGCTCGGCCAGCTTGCGCGCCCTGGCACGGTCCACCTCGTCGAGGCTGCGATATTGCTGCAATAGCTGTGCATCGGCACTGGCCTGCGCCTTGAGCGCTTCGGCCTGGCGAATTTCCTGTGCGGTGGGCGCCGGCGGCACGGTCTGTATCACCCGGCCACGGGAATTGAGCACCTGATAGCCCTTGCCGATGTATTCGGCCGGCACGCCCTGGCGGTCCATTACGGTCACGCCACGGCTGTCGATATAGCGGTAGAGCAGGATTTCAGGCTGATCGGCCGCGAAAGCAGGCGCCTGTACAAACAAACCGAGCCATAGCAGCAGGCCCGCAGCGTTGAGGCTGCGGTGGCGCGCCGGCGTCGTTTTCAAGTGCCTTGCCCCCACCGCCATAGGCCGCCTTAGATCCCGAACTGGGCCCGATAGTCTTCAACGGCCGGCAGGTATTGCTTGAGCTGCGGGTCGTCGGCCAGGAATTCCAGGACCTGATTCAGCGACACGATGCTGACCACCGGAATGCCGAAGTCGCGTTCCACTTCCTGGATCGCCGACAGCTCGCCGTTGCCGCGTTCCTGACGGTTGAGCGCGATCAGCACGCCCGCGGCCGTGGCCTGCTGGGCCTTGATGATCTGCATGACTTCACGAATCGCGGTGCCGGCGGTGATCACGTCGTCGATGATCAGCACATTGCCGCTCAGCGGGGCGCCGACCAGGCTGCCGCCTTCGCCGTGATCCTTGGCTTCCTTGCGGTTGAAGCACCACGGCAGGTCAAGGTCATGATGCTCGGCCAGCGCGACAGCTGTAGCGGCGGCCAGCGGAATGCCTTTATACGCAGGACCGAACAGCACATCGAAGGACAAACCGCTGTCGACCACGGCGGCGGCGTAGTAACGTCCAAGGCGCGCCAGGGCCGAACCACTGTTGAACAGGCCGGCATTGAAGAAGTATGGGCTGGTACGCCCGGACTTGAGAGTGAACTCACCGAAGCGCAGTACACCGCGATCGATGGCAAAACGAATGAAATCGCGTTGATACGCTTGCATGAAAAAGCCCCGAAAGCACGGATTTAGCTAATTGACTTGACCTCGGGTATCATACACGCACGTGATTTTTGGGGCCATTTATGCGGATCATCAGTGTGAACGTAAATGGCATTCAGGCTGCAGTCGAGCGTGGTTTGCTCAGTTGGCTGCAAGCCCAGAATGCCGACGTCATCTGTCTACAGGACACCCGCGCCTCCACCTTTGAACTGGATGATCCAGCCTATCAGCTGGATGGCTACTTCCTTTACGCATGCGAAGCCGAAGTCCCCGCACAGGGCGGTGTGGCGCTTTACTCTCGCTTGCAACCAAAGGCGGTCATCAGCGGCCTGGGCTTTGAAACAGCCGACCGCTATGGGCGTTACCTGCAGGCCGATTTCGACAAGGTCAGTATTGCCAGCCTGTTGTTGCCTTCGGGCATGAACGGCGATGAAGACTTGAATCAGAAGTTCAAGCTCATGGACGACTTCGGCAAGTACCTGGACAAGCAACGCCGCAAGCGTCGCGAATATATCTATTGCGGTTCGTTATACGTTGCGCAACAGAAACTGGACATCAAGAACTGGCGCGACAGCCAGCAGTCGCCCGGCTTCCTGGCGCCGGAACGTGCCTGGATGGACGAGATTGTCGGCAACATGGGTTATGTCGATGCCCTGCGCGAAGTCAATCGCGAAGGCGACCAGTACAGCTGGTGGCCGGACAGCGAACAGGCCGAGATGCTCAATCTGGGCTGGCGCTTCGACTACCAGATCCTGACGCCTGGCCTGCGGCGCTTCGTGCGCAGCGCTCGCCTGCCGCGCCAGCCGCGCTTCTCGCAGCATGCGCCGTTGATCGTGGATTACGACTGGACACTGACGATCTGACCTCGGGGTCAGTGGCTATTCGACAAAAAGCCCCGTAGCAACGTGTTCTCAAGCCAAATGCGCATCAGCCTTCAAAGCTTCGCGCATTCCGGCCTTGATACTGAGTACGACAAAAATTGCGTAGGAGTGAGCATAGCTCGCGAAAGGGCCAGTGAAATCAGCACATTTTCGATGGCTGACCTTCGCCTTCGCGAACTGGCGCTCGCTCCTGCGGATTTTGGGCAGGCCTTGATACTGAGTACGACACAAACTCTGTAGGAGCGCGCTTGTCCCTGGGCCGCATTCGGACGACCGGCTGCGTTAGCAGCCGTAAGTTTTCAGCGGTTCACAAATTCTTGTGAGCGCTTCGCACTCAATCGCGGGCAAGCGCGCTCCTGCAAGGGAGCGTGCCGAATACGGCGTATCAGTCGGCCAGTGCCGCACGTTGCAGTTCGAAGATCTCGTCCATGCCCTTGCGCGCCAGGGCGAGCATCGCTGTGAGTTCTTCAGGCTGGAACGGCGCACCTTCAGCGGTGCCTTGCACCTCGATGAAGCCGCCTGCGCTGGTCATCACCACGTTCAGGTCGGTTTCGGCCGAGGAATCTTCGAGGTAGTCGAGGTCCAGCACCGGCTCGCCCTTGTAGATGCCGACCGAAACGGCACCGACCATCTGCTTGAGCGGATCGCCAGCCTTCAGGCCGCCGCGCTTCTTGATCAGTTTGAGCGCATCGATCAGCGCCACCATGGAGCCTGTGATCGATGCGGTGCGGGTGCCGCCATCGGCCTGGATCACGTCGCAATCGACGTACAGGGTGATGTCGCCCAGCTTGGACATGTCCAGCGCTGCGCGCAGCGAGCGGCCGATCAGGCGCTGGATTTCCAGGGTGCGGCCGCCTTGCTTGCCACGGCTGGCTTCACGCTGGTTACGCTCGCCGGTGGCGCGCGGCAGCATGCCGTACTCGGCGGTCAACCAACCCTGGCCCTGGCCCTTGAGAAAGCGCGGGACGCCGTTTTCGACGCTGACCGTGCAGATGACCTTGGTGTCACCGAACTCGACCAGCACAGAGCCTTCGGCATGTTTGGTGTAGTTGCGGGTGATACGGATCGGGCGCAGCTGATCGGCAGCGCGACCACTTGGACGTTTCATCTGGCAATACCTGTACAGGGACGGAAAACTGCCCAGCAGTATAAAGCCCATGGGCGGCGCAGGGCACACCTAAAAGTCCGGCCGGCCGTTCAAAGCGACGCGAGGCCTCTGGCGCAGGCCTTGCGCAGGCCAGACAGCGCCTGGCGCATCGGCGGTTTGGGGGCCGGCCGTGCACTGGGTTACAATCCTGCGCCTTAATGAGGAGGTACACCCCATGGTGCACAGCATGACCGCCTTTGCCCGAGTCGAACGGGCTGGTGCCCAGGGCACCCTGAGCTGGGAACTGCGCTCGGTCAACCATCGCTACCTCGAGCCGCACCTGCGCCTGCCCGACGCTTTTCGCGATCTGGAGGGCGCCATTCGTGAGGCCCTGCGCCAGGGGCTGTCGCGCGGCAAGGTCGAGTGCACCTTGCGCTTCGTCGAAGAAAACGCCGGCAAATCGTTGCAGGTCGACCGCGAGCGCGCCGCCCAGCTGGTCGCCGCCGCCGAGCAGGTCGCCAGCCTGATCAAGCAGCCCGCGCCGCTCAATCCGCTGGAAGTGCTGGCCTGGCCGGGTGTGCTGGTGGTCGACGCCAGCGACCCGCAAGCGCTGAACAACGAAGCGCTGGCGCTGTTCAATCAGGGCCTGGACGAGCTCAAGACCGGCCGTGGTCGTGAGGGCGCAGGCCTGGCCACGCTGCTCAACGAGCGGCTGGACGCCATTACCCTGGAAGTCACCACCCTGCGCGGCCTGGTGCCGCACATGCTGGCTGCCCAGCGGCAGAAGATTCTCGACCGTTTCACCGACATGAAGGCCGAGCTGGACCCGCAGCGTCTGGAGCAGGAACTGGTCCTGCTGGCGCAGAAAAGCGACGTTGCCGAAGAACTCGACCGCCTGAGCACCCATGTTACCGAGGTGCGCCGGGTGCTCAAGGCTGGCGGTCAGGCCGGGCGCCGCCTGGATTTCCTGATGCAGGAACTCAACCGCGAAGCCAACACACTGGGCTCCAAGGCCTTCGATCCACGCAGCACCCAAGCGGCGGTCAACCTGAAAGTGTTGATTGAGCAGATGCGCGAACAAGTGCAGAACATTGAGTAAGGCTGAACCCGACATGACCCACAGCACCGGCACCCTGTATATCGTTTCCGCGCCCTCTGGCGCAGGCAAGACCAGTCTGGTTTCGGCCTTGATCAAGGATCGGCCGCAAATCCGGCTGTCCGTTTCGCACACCACCCGTGCCAAGCGCCCGGGCGAAGTGAACGGGGTGAACTATCACTTCGTCGAGCGCGCCGAATTTCTGGCCATGATCGAGAAAGGTGACTTTCTCGAGCAGGCCGAAGTCTTCGGCAACCTGTACGGCACCTCGCAGAGCAGCCTGCAGCAGATTCTCGACGAGGGTCATGACCTGATCCTGGAGATCGACTGGCAGGGCGCCGAACAGGTTCGTAACCTGATGCCCGATGCCCGCTCGATCTTCATCCTGCCCCCGAGCCAGGAAGCGCTGCGTCACCGCCTGAACAACCGCGGCCAGGACAGCGACGAGATCATCGAAGGCCGGATGCGCGAAGCGGTCAGCGAAATGAGTCATTACGCCGCCTACGACTACCTGATTATCAACGACGATTTCGAGCAGGCCCTGAAAGACCTCAAGGCAATCTTTCGCGCCAATCGCCTGACCCAGACGTATCAACAGCAACAACATCAGGACCTGCTCAGCCAGTTGCTGGGCTGAATCCGTGGCACGTCGGGGCAACGCGTGTGGCTTGACGCTTGAAGCTTGCCCCTGCGCGCTAGTACACTACCAAGTCCGCTCGCCCATCCGGGCAACGCGCATACGCATTTGCTACGAGGAATACCATGGCCCGCGTGACTGTTGAAGACTGCCTGGAACACGTCGATAACCGCTTCGAGCTGGTCATGCTCGCCACCAAGCGTTCGCGTCAGCTCGCCACCGGCGGCAAAGAACCCAAGCTCGCCTGGGAAAACGACAAGCCTACCGTTCTGGCCCTGCGCGAAATCGCCGCTGGCCTGATCGACTACAGCGTTATCGCTGAAGCTGACATCGTCGAAGACGAACCGTTGTTTGCAGCGTTCGAGGACGAGTCCAGCGAGGCCGTATAAGCCTATGCCGGGTCGACGTAGTGCGGCGCAGGGCACAGGCCATCGGCAGGAGGTAGCGCTTTGCCGAGCATAGACGCCCTCGCCGAACGCCTCTCAGCCTACCTCAGCAAGGACCAGGTCAATCTGGTCCGCCGGGCGTACTTTTACGCCGAGCAAGCCCACGACGGCCAGCGCCGGCGCAGCGGCGAAGCCTACGTTACCCATCCTCTGGCCGTTGCCAATATTCTTGCCGACATGCACATGGACCATCAGAGCCTGATGGCCGCGATGCTGCATGACGTGATCGAAGACACCGGTATTGCCAAAGAAGCGCTTAGCGCGCAGTTCGGTGAAACCGTGGCCGATCTGGTCGACGGGGTCAGCAAACTGACCCAGATGAACTTCGAGACCAAAGCCGAAGCGCAGGCTGAAAACTTCCAGAAAATGGCCATGGCCATGGCCCGCGACATTCGCGTGATCCTGGTCAAGCTCGCCGACCGCCTGCACAACATGCGCACCCTTGAAGTGCTGTCCGGCGAAAAACGCCGGCGCATCGCCAAGGAAACCCTTGAAATCTACGCCCCCATCGCCAATCGCCTGGGGATGCACAGCGTGCGTATCGAATTCGAGGACCTGGGCTTCAAGGCCATGTACCCCATGCGTTCTTCGCGCATCGGTCAGGCGGTCAAGCGCGCGCGCGGCAACCGCAAAGAGCTGGTCAACAAGATCGAAGAGTCGCTGAGCCATTGCCTGGCCGTGGACGGCATCGAAGGCGATGTCAGCGGACGGCAGAAACACCTCTATGGCATCTACAAGAAGATGCGCGGCAAGCGCCGCGCCTTCAACGAGATCATGGACGTGTATGCGTTTCGCATCATCGTCGACAAGGTCGACACCTGTTACCGGGTGCTGGGTGCGGTGCACAACCTGTACAAGCCGCTGCCGGGGCGCTTCAAGGATTACATCGCAATCCCCAAGGCCAACGGCTACCAGTCGCTGCACACCACGCTGTTCGGCATGCATGGTGTGCCGATCGAAATCCAGATTCGCACCCGCGAAATGGAAGAGATGGCCAACAACGGCATCGCTGCCCACTGGCTGTATAAATCCAGCGACGACGAGCAGCCCAAGGGCTCCCACGCCCGTGCCCGGCAATGGGTCAAGGGCGTGCTTGAAATGCAGCAGCGCGCCGGCAACTCGCTGGAGTTCATTGAAAGCGTCAAGATCGACCTGTTCCCGGACGAGGTCTATGTCTTTACGCCCAAGGGCCGGATCATGGAGTTGCCCAAAGGCTCCACGGCCGTGGACTTTGCCTACGCGGTACACACCGACGTGGGTAACAGCTGCATCGCCTGCCGCATCAACCGCCGTCTGGCGCCGCTGTCCGAACCGCTGCAAAGTGGCTCGACGGTCGAGATCGTCAGTGCGCCGGGCGCACGCCCCAACCCTGCCTGGCTCAACTTTGTGGTCACCGGCAAGGCGCGCACGCATATTCGCCATGCCTTGAAGCTGCAACGCCGTTCCGAGTCGATCAGCCTCGGTGAGCGCCTGCTCAACAAGGTGCTGAACGGCTTCGAGACCAGTCTGGACAAGATCGCCGCCGAGCGCGTCCAGGCCGCACTCACCGAATACCGCGCCCAGGTGCTCGAAGATCTGCTCGAAGACATCGGCCTGGGAAACCGCATGGCCTATGTCGTGGCGCGCCGGTTGCTGGGCGAGGGCGAGCAGTTGCCCAACGCCGAAGGTCCGCTGGCGATTCGCGGCACCGAGGGTCTGGTGCTCAGCTACGCCAAGTGTTGTACGCCGATCCCGGGCGACCCGATTGTCGGCCACCTGTCGGCAGGCAAGGGCATGGTCGTGCACCTGGAGAACTGCCGCAACATCAGCGAAATCCGCCACAACCCGGAAAAGTGCCTGCAATTGTCGTGGGCCAAGGATGTCACCGGCGAATTCAATGTCGAGCTGCGCGTCGAGCTTGAGCACCAGCGCGGCCTGATCGCGCTGCTGGCCAGCAGCGTCAACGCCGCCGACGGCAACATCGAGAAAATCAGCATGGATGAGCGCGATGGTCGTATCAGCGTGGTCCAACTGGTGGTCAGCGTACACGACCGCGTGCACCTGGCCCGCGTCATCAAGAAGCTGCGCGCGCTGCCGGGCGTGACCCGCATCACCCGCATGCGCGCCTAGCCACCACCCCGTTATCAGGAGTTCTCATGTCCAAGACCGTCATCACCAGCGACAAGGCACCCGCCGCCATCGGCACCTACTCCCAGGCGATCAAGGCGGGCAACACCGTCTACATGTCGGGGCAGATCCCGCTGGACCCCAAGACCATGGAACTGGTCGACGGTATCGAAGCGCAGATCACCCAGGTGTTCGAGAACCTCAAGTCGGTGGCTGAAGCGGCGGGCGGTTCGTTCAAGGACATCGTCAAGCTGAACATCTTCCTGACCGACCTGGGTCACTTCGCCAAGGTCAACGAGATCATGGGCACCTACTTCGAGCAGCCTTATCCTGCGCGTGCTGCCATTGGTGTTGCGGCCTTGCCACGCGGCTCGCAGGTCGAGATGGACGCCATTCTGGTCATCGAATAAAAACTCTCCCGGGCGTAGCGCCTGGCGCTGCGTCCACCCAGTAAAGGAAGGACTCTGTTATGCGCCGTGCGCTCGCCCTGTCGCTGTTGGCCGCACTCGTCACTGGCTGCGCCAGCCACGTCGACCGTAATCCGGATGGCACCTGGATCAACCAGATCGCCATCGATGCCGCCGTCAAGGATGGCAACCTGCGCCAGGCTCTGTTGGCCAATGGTCCGAACCTGGAATGGCAAGTCAACACCAAGGCCAGCCAGGCCTCCTATTCCAACGGTTTCGAGCTAGGTGAAGGCAAGATCACCAGCGCCACCGACGGCAAGCTGCGTGTCGACTTCTACGGCAACTTCATTGAAAACCTGCATGTCGACGACGGTGAGCTGATCCAGGCGCTCAGCGAATCCGGCCCCGAGCAGCACTTCGTCAAGCCCAAAAGCCCGACACCTGCCGACGCACCGCCGGGCAGCAGCTTCGAAAGCGCGCTGTACGGCGCGTTCATGGGGGGCAAATGGACCATCGTCAGCGGCGAAGGCCAGGGTTCGACCGTGCAGTTCATGCCTAACGGCGCCGTGCAGGGTCTGGGTGACAACGATCGCTACGCGCTGTGTCTGGCTGGCGATTGCGCAGCCATGAGCGGCGAATACGACAGCATGTGGCTCGAAAGGGCCGAGCAGGGCGCGCCGTGGATCTTTGTGCGCCAAGGCAAACGCCTGGAAATTTTCCAGGCGCTCAATACCGCCGCCACCGACGAAATGCCGCAACTGCGTCCCGGCCCAAGCCGCTGGGTGCTCGAGAAGCAGTAAACCTGGCGGGGTTTACCCCAGCAGCGCTGCATACCCCGCCCGGTAATCGGCATAACGCGGCGCCCAGCCCAGTGCCCGGGCGCGGGCGTTGCTGCAGCGCTTGCTGCCGGCGCGGCGCAGGCTGGCTTGCGCCGACCACTCGGTAACCCCCAGATAATCGCGCATCCACGCCACGACCTCGGCCAGCGGCACCGGTGCATCGTCGACGCCCAGATAGCAGTCCTGAAGCGCCACGCCATCGGCATCAGCCTTGAGCAGGTGTGCGAGCAATCCGGCGGCATCATCGGCATGAATGCGATTGGCATACACCGGCGGGTCGACGGCCACGCTATAGCCCTGGCGCACCCGGCTGGACAAGTCGCTGCGCCCCGGTCCATAGATACCGGTCAGGCGCACCACGCTGGCCGGCCAGCCACTGTTCAGCGCCAGTTGCTCGGCTTCCAGAAGTACCTTGCCGGAGAAACCACTGGCCTCGGTGGCGGAGGTTTCATCGACCCATTCGCCCTGTTGCTGGCCATACACGCTGCTGCTTGAAACGAAAATCACCCGGCGTGGCGACTGGCCGGACTGACGCAGCCAGGCAAGCACATGCTCCAGCCCCTCGACGTACGCTTGCCGATAGCCCGCTTCGTCGCGCTCGGACGGGGTGGCGCAATACACCAGGTAATCGATACCGCCGGTCGGCCAGTCCTTGGGCTTTTGCGCGTCGAACAGATCGCCCGCGATGCCGGCCACGCCTTGCGGCAGTGCTGAAACAGTGCGCCGCAGGCCGTGCACGATCCAGCCTGAAGGCAGCAATTGCAGGGCCAGACGCGAGCCGATATCGCCGCAGCCGGCGATCAATAACGAGGGTGCAGGCATTACGTCTCTCCTCATATAACGAAATCAAAAGCCATTATCTTTACCGGGACTTTACCGTTTAAACGTAATTTCTTTGAAAAAAGATACAGTATTACTTCAGTTAACAAGAACGATTTGCAATAATGCCCGCCTTTGTTAACGCACCTGCGTCCGGCGCCCATGCGGCGACGCAACTGTCCTTATATATACACTTCAGGTCCGGCCAGCATGACTCGCAATCCAACACCCGCCTCGCCAAACACGCTCCCCAGCTTGACTCGCGCCTGGCGCGCCGTTGCCGCCATCGTGCTGAGCCTGATGCTCACCCCTGCCTTCGCCGACCAGGCCGCGCCTGCTTCGGGCAACACCGCAGCACCTGCCGCTGTCGTGCCGGCTCCTGCGCCTGCCGCCGCTGCGCCGCTGACGCCTGCCGCACCACTGAATGCCGACGCTCCTGCCGACCCTGAAGCGCTGGCCGGCGAAAACAGCCTGGGCATGTCGTCCCACGACCTGTCGCCGTGGGGCATGTACCAGAACGCCGACGTGGTGGTCAAAGCGGTCATGATCGGCCTGGCCATCGCCTCGATCATCACCTGGACCATCTGGATCGCCAAGGGCTTCGAGCTGCTGGGCGCCAAGCGCCGTCTGCGCACTGAAGTCGCCAGCCTGAAGAAGGCCCGCACCCTGAACGAGGCCAGTGCCAGCAACACCAAGGAAGGCACCCTGTCGCACCTGCTGGTGCATGACGCACTCGAAGAAATGCGCCTGTCGGCCAACAGCCGCGAGCGTGAAGGCATCAAGGAGCGCGTCAGCTTCCGTCTGGAGCGCCTGGTCGCCAACAGCGGCCGTAACATGAGCATCGGCACCGGCGTGCTGGCGACCATCGGTTCGACCGCACCGTTCGTAGGTCTGTTCGGTACCGTGTGGGGCATCATGAACAGCTTCATCGGCATCGCCAAAACCCAGACCACCAACCTGGCGGTGGTTGCACCCGGTATCGCCGAAGCCCTGCTGGCCACCGCACTGGGCCTGGTGGCTGCGATTCCAGCGGTGATCATCTACAACGTCTTCGCCCGCTCCATCGCCGGCTACAAGGCTCAGGTCTCTGACGCCTCGGCTCAAGTGCTGCTGCTGGTCAGCCGCGACCTGGACCATCTGCCAGAGCCGAGCGAGCGCAGCCAACAACAACCGCATCTGGGCAAGGTGGGCTAACACGTGGGCCTGCATCTTAACGAAGGCGGCGACGATCTCGCCGAGAACCACGAAATCAACGTCACGCCGTTCATCGACGTCATGCTGGTGTTGCTGATCATCTTCATGGTGGCCGCGCCATTGGCCACTGTCGACATCAAGGTCGACCTGCCAGCGTCCACGGCGCAACCGCAGCCCAGACCCGAGAAGCCGGTGTTCCTCAGCGTCAAGGCCGACAAGAACCTGTACCTGGGCAACGACATGGTTGCCCGCGAACAGATCGGCCAGGTGCTCGATGCCCGGACCCACGGCAAGAAGGACACCACGATCTTCTTCCAGGCCGACAAGGGCGTGGACTACGGCGACCTGATGGAAGTCATGAACACCTTGCGTGCCGCCGGCTACCTGAAAGTCGGACTGGTGGGCCTTGAGACGGTTGGGAAAAAATGATCACCATGCGCCAAACACTGACGCGCTATAGCGGTAGTCTGTTGTTGGTGCTGGCTGTGCATGCCATCGCGGTGCTGCTTGCACTGCGCTGGCCGGCATCTCAGGCAATCGAATTGCCGCCGCCCGCCATGATGATCGAACTGCCGCCGTTGCCTGAGCCCATGCCGCCGCCACCTGCGGTCGTGCAGCCGCCGACGCCGCCTGCGCCCGAGGAAGAAATTCCCATGCCGGAGGTTGCCGAAGCACCGAAGCCGGAAATCGTCGTCCCCAAAAAGGTCGAAAAGCCCAAGCCGAAACCTCAACCGAAGAAACCGATCGAGAAGAAGCCTGAGCCGCCCAAGGAACAGCCTGTTGACGAGAAGCCGGTAGAGGCGCCGCCCGCGCCGAAGGTCGAGAAGGCCGCCGCACCGACTGCACCGCAAAGCCCGCCGTCGCCACCAAGCACCGCGTTGCCGAGCTGGCAAGGCGACTTGCTGCGTCACCTGGCCAAGTACAAGAAGTACCCTGAGGATGCCCGTCGTCGTGGCATGCAAGGCGTGGCACGACTGCGCTTTGTGGTCGACGCGGAAGGCAATGTGCTTTCCTACTCGATTGCCAGCACCTCGGGCAGCCCGTCACTGGACCGCGCCACCATGGAGATGATCCGTCGTGCGCAGCCGGTGCCCAAGCCGCCGGCCGAAGTCTTGAACAACGGATCGATCGAAATTCTGGCGCCGTTTGTGTATTCGCTGGATAAACGTTGATAAATCAGTTTTTTGATACGCAGGTGCGCCTCTGATAACGTGCGTCTATTGATTGCAGCCGCTATGCTGGGGCGCAACTACATGGACGCACGTTATGACCCTCACAGAATTGCGCTATATCGTTACGCTCGCCCAGGAGCAACACTTCGGCCACGCCGCCGAACGCTGCCATGTCAGCCAGCCGACCCTGTCGGTCGGCGTCAAGAAACTTGAAGACGAACTGGGCGTCCTGATCTTCGAGCGCAGCAAGAGTGCCGTACGCCTGACCCCGGTCGGCGAAGGCATCGTCGCCCAGGCGCAGAAAGTCCTCGAGCAGGCCCAGGGCATCCGCGAGCTGGCCCAGGCTGGCAAGAACCAGCTGACCGCGCCCTTGAAAGTCGGTGCCATCTACACTGTCGGCCCGTACCTGTTCCCCCACCTGATTCCACAACTGCACCGGGTCGCCCCGCAGATGCCGTTGTATATCGAAGAAAACTTCACCCACGTACTGCGCGACAAGCTGCGCAACGGTGAGCTGGATGCGATCATCATCGCGCTGCCGTTCAACGAAGCCGATGTGCTGACCCTGCCGCTGTACGACGAACCGTTCTATGTGCTGATGCCGGCCGATCATCCCTGGACCCGCAAGCAGACCATCGATGCCTCCGCCCTGAACGACAAGAGCCTGCTGTTGCTCGGCGAGGGTCACTGTTTCCGCGACCAGGTGCTGGAAGCCTGCCCGACGCTGGCCAAAGGCAGCGAAGCGGCCAGGCACACCACGGTGGAATCCAGCTCGCTGGAGACCATTCGACATATGGTTGCCTCGGGGCTGGGCGTGTCGATCCTGCCGTTCTCGGCGGTCGACAGCCATCATTACGCGCCCGGTGTGATCGAAGTGCGTCCCCTGACGGCGCCCGCACCGTTCCGGACCGTGGCCATCGCCTGGCGTGCCAGCTTTCCGCGGCCCAAGGCCATCGAGATCCTCGCTGACTCCGTACGCTTGTGTTCGGTAGCCCGTCCCAAGGTACAGGCGAGCTAGGCAGGAGTGACATGAGCGAGCTTTCCCACGTTTCGGTCACCGCCCTCAAGGGCGTTGGCGAAGCCATGGCCGAGAAGCTGGCCAAGGTCGGTCTTGAAAACCTTCAGGACGTGCTGTTTCACCTGCCGCTGCGCTATCAGGACCGTACCCGCGTCGTGCCCATCGGCCAATTGCGCCCGGGGCAGGATGCCGTGATCGAAGGCGTGGTCAGCGGCCAGGATGTGGTGATGGGCAAGCGCCGCAGCCTGCTGGTCCGGCTGGGCGATGGCAGCGGTGTGGTCAGCTTGCGTTTCTATCATTTCAGCAACGCGCAGAAAGACGGGCTGAAGCGCGGCACGCACCTGCGTTGCTTTGGCGAGGCGAGGCCCGGCGCCTCGGGGCTGGAAATCTATCACCCCGAATACCGCGCCCTGACCGGTGATGAACCGGCGCCGGTCGAACAGACCCTGACGCCCATCTACCCGACCACCGAAGGCCTGACCCAGCAACGCCTGCGCCAGTTGAGCCAGCAGAGCCTGGCCATGCTCGGCCCCAAGAGCCTGCCCGACTGGCTGCCAGCCGAATTGATCCGCGATTACCAGCTGGCGCCACTCGACGACGCAATCCGCTATCTGCATCACCCGCCGGCCGATGCCGATGTCGACGAACTGGCGCTGGGGCATCACTGGGCCCAGCACCGTCTGGCGTTCGAAGAACTGCTGACCCATCAGTTGTCCCAGCAGCGCCTGCGTGAAAGCCAGCGCGCCCAGCGTGCGCCGTCCTTGCCACTGGCAAAACGGCTGCCCGGGCAGTTTCTGGCCAATCTAGGCTTCACCCCGACCGGTGCCCAGCAGCGCGTCGGCAAAGAGGTGGCCTACGACCTCAGCCAGCACGAGCCCATGCTGCGCCTGGTGCAGGGCGATGTCGGCGCGGGCAAGACCGTGGTCGCGGCGCTGGCTGCGCTGCAGGCCATCGAGGCCGGTTATCAGGTGGCCTTGATGGCGCCCACCGAGATTCTCGCCGAGCAGCATTACATCAACTTCCAGCGCTGGCTGGAGCCGCTGGGCGTGGAAGTCGCCTGGCTGGCCGGCAAGCTCAAGGGCAAGGCGCGGGTCAGCGCCCTGCAACAGATTGCCGACGGCGCGCGCATGGTGGTCGGTACCCATGCGTTGTTTCAGGAAGAGGTGAAATTCAAGAATCTGGCTCTGGCCATCATCGACGAGCAGCATCGCTTCGGCGTGCAGCAACGCCTGGCGCTGCGCAGCAAGGGCGTCGGCGGCGTGATGAGCCCGCACCAGTTGATCATGACCGCCACGCCGATCCCGCGCACGCTGGCGATGAGCGCCTACGCCGACCTCGACACCTCGATTCTCGACGAACTGCCGCCCGGACGTACGCCGGTCAGCACCGTGCTGGTGGCCGACAGCCGGCGCGTCGAAGTCATCGAGCGGGTGCGCGCCGCCTGCGCCGAGGGGCGCCAGGCTTATTGGGTCTGCACCCTGATCGAAGAGTCCGAAGAGCTGACCTGCAAGGCCGCAGAGACCTCGTTCGAAGAGCTGAGCATGGCCCTGGGCGAGCTGCGCGTCGGGCTGATCCACGGGCGCATGAAGCCTGCAGAAAAGGCCGCGATCATGGCCGAGTTCAAGCAGGGTGCCTTGCAATTGCTGGTCGCGACCACGGTCATCGAGGTCGGCGTCGATGTGCCCAACTCCAGCCTGATGATCATCGAAAACCCCGAGCGCCTGGGGCTGGCCCAGTTGCACCAGTTGCGCGGTCGGGTAGGGCGCGGCAGTGCGGTGAGTTATTGCGTGCTGCTCTACCACCCGCCGCTGTCGCAGATCGGCCGGCAACGGTTGGGCATCATGCGTGAAACCAACGACGGCTTTGTCATCGCCGAAAAGGACCTGGAGCTGCGCGGCCCCGGAGAAATGCTCGGCACACGACAAACGGGCCTGCTGCAATTCAAGGTCGCCGACCTGATGCGCGACGCCGATTTGCTACCGGCCGTCCGCGACGCCGCACAGGCGCTGCTGGAGCGCTGGCCGCACCACGTCAACCCGTTGCTGGAGCGCTGGTTGCGCCATGGCCAGCAGTACGGTCAGGTGTGATCCAGGCAACGCTTTGCGAAGCTGGCGGAACCCAATTTGAATAAGGTGGTTATACTGCGCACATTGTAGGAAATGGACTCAGACCATGACAGAAGTAGCTCACCTCAATGATGCTCACCATGCCCCGTCCGTGATTCGGCAGTTGCTTGAAAAGCTGGCTATCAGCTATCAGGAGGTCTCGGACCACCCGAGCCTGCCGGCCGCGCGCAAGGTTCAGGCCGTCCTGGTCGAAGACGCCGTGGGCGCTCTGCTGATTCTGTTCCCGCAAAGCCAGTTGCTGGACCTGAACCGGATCGCCGAACTGACCGGCCGCGAACTCAAGGCGGTGTCGTTCGAGCGTCTGTCGCGCATGTTGCTCAAGCACAATCTGCAGAGCCTGCCGGGATTGCCAGCGCTGACCAGTTCACCGTGCCTGTACGATGATCGTCTGCTGAAAGAGCCGAGCCTGCTGGTCGGTTCCGGCGAACCGGGCCTGTTGCTGGAAATCTCCAGCGATGACTTCAAGAGCATGCTCAGCAAGGCCAGCGCCGCGCATTTCGGCCAACTGGTCAGCCAGGTCAAGCCCAACCTCGACCGCCCGGATGACGACCGCGAAGAAATCACCCAGGCCGTTCACGCCTTCACCGCGCGGCGTATCCAGCAGCGCCTGGAAGCGACCCTGGAAATTCCGCCGCTGGCCAGCACGGCACAAAAAATCATCAAGCTGCGTGTTGACCCTGACGCGACCATCGACGACATCACCGGCGTGGTCGAAACCGACCCCGCGCTGGCCGCGCAAGTGGTCAGCTGGGCCGCGTCGCCGTATTACGCCTCGACCGGCAAGATCCGCTCTGTGGAAGACGCCATCGTGCGCGTGCTGGGCTTCGACCTGGTGATCAACCTGGCGCTGGGCCTGGCGCTGGGCAAGACCCTGAGCCTGCCCAAGGATCACCCGCAACAGACCACGCCGTACTGGCAGCAGTCGATCTACACCGCAGCGGTCATCGAAGGCCTGACCCGCGCCATGCCGCGCGCCAAACGCCCCGAAGGCGGCCTGACCTATCTGGCCGGCCTGCTGCACAACTTCGGCTACCTGCTGCTGGCGCACGTCTTCCCGCCGCATTTCTCGCTGATCTGCCGCCAGCTGGAGGTCAACCCGCACCTGCACCACAGCTTTGTCGAGCAGCACCTGCTGGGCATCAGCCGCGAGCAGATCGGCGCCTGGCTGATGCGCTCTTGGGATATGCCCGACGAGCTGTCCACGGCCCTGCGTTTCCAGCATGACCCGTACTACACCGGCGAGTATTGCGAGTACGCCAACCTGGTGTATCTGGCGGTGCAACTGCTGCGCAACAACGGTATTGGCTCGGGGCCGGCTCAGGACATCCCGGACGAACTCTTTGAACGCCTGAATCTGAGCCGCGAAAAAGCTCAGGACGCGGTCAGAAAAGTTCTGGACGCTGAAGTGATGCTGCGCGAACTGGCTTCGCAATTCGCTCACTGATCCGCCTGCCGCCACTAATAAAAACGCCCCCGACAAGCACTTGTCGGGGGCGTTTTCAGTTGCGGCAGCCTGTCAGTTACTGATCGACAGAATGCTCGCCTGGTAGGCCCCGACAAAGGTGTCGAAATCCACCACTTCTTCGCTGGCTTCCAGCTGTGCCTGCTCGGTCAGCGAGGTCTGCGCCAGGTCTTCAAAGCGCGCCTGCTTTTCAGTATCCAGCGCATTGCGGCGGAAGTATTCGGCGTGAGCCTTGCTTTGACGCAGCGAGAACGCGGTGAAGCCTTCGTTGTGTTCGCGCATGCGCTCAAGAATCTGCGCCGAAGGGGTCAGTGACGAATCGTCGACCCTGGCCTGTTGAGCGGCCAGCGCGCGGGTGTGCTCGTCGCCGCCGTTGGCCTGGTCGAGCAGGCGCGACAGCGGAGCGATTTTTTCCAGCAGTTCGCTGGCCCAGACCTTGAGTTCGACCGGCTCGCCGTTGCGCTGCAATTGCAGGCCCGGACGACGGCCTTCCTTGACCACGCTGAGGAAGTTGCTGCCGGCATGGCTGCATTCGTTGCCGGACAGTTGCGGGCTTTTTTCCAGCGCGCAATACAGGATGAACGCGTCGATGAAACGCGCCTGCTCCAGATCGATGCCGGTCGGCAGGAACGGGTTGATGTCCAGGCAGCGCACCTCGACGTACTGCACGCCACGCGCGACCAGCGCCTGGATCGGCCGCTCGCCGGTGTAGGTCACCCGCTTTGGACGAATGTTGGAGTAGTACTCGTTTTCGATCTGCAACACGTTGGTGTTGAGCTGCACCCATTCGCCTTCGGCGTTGTGGGTGCCGACCTCGACATACGGCGCGTAAGGCGTGGCCACCGCGCGGCGCAGGCTGTCGGTGTAGCTTTGCAGGTCGTTGTAGCAAGGGGTCAGGTCGGCCTGGGCCTTGCTCTGGTAGCCCAGGTCGCTCATGCGCAGACTGGTGGCATAGGGCAGGTACAGGGTATCGGCGTCGAACTGTTCCAGCTGGTGGGCACGGCCACGCAGGAAGCCGGCGTCCAGGGCCGGGGAGGCGCCGAACAGGTACATCAGCAGCCAGCTGTAGCGGCGGAAGTTGCGGATCAGCGCGATGTACGAGTGCGACTGGTAATCGCGGGCATCGCCGTCGAAATCCTCGGTCTGCTTGAGCAGCGCCCAGGCGGGCTCTGGCAGCGAGAAATTGTAGTGAATGCCGGCGATGCACTGCATGGTGCGCCCGTAGCGCAGGGCCAGGCCCTTGCGGTACACGTACTTGAGCTTGCCGATATTGGAGGTGCCGTAATACGCCAGCGGAATGTCTTCTTCGGCCGGCAGCGGGCACGGCATCGACGGGCTCCACAGCAGCTCGTTGTCCAGCTTGCTGTAGACGAAGCGATGGATCGTTTCCAGGCTGGCCAGCGTGTCGACAGGGTCTTTCAGCGCCGGTGTGATGAACTCCAGGAGCGACTCGGAATAGTCGGTGGTGATCTGCTCGTTGGTCAGTGCCGAACCCAGCGCGTGCGGGTGCGGTGTCCGGGCCAGTTGAGCATCACCGGTCACGCGCAGGCATTCGCGCTCGATCCCGTGCAGGCACTGCGCCAGCAGCGGGAGGTTGCTGCGCTCGCCGAACACGGACAGGCGGCGGTTGAGAAATTCGCTCAAGGTGGTTTCCTTCACACATCGGTCGCCCCGATATGGGGGTGGACTTGACGGTCTACAAGGGTGAAGAAAGGAACTGGCGTTGTCGCCTGGTTGGGGTCTTTAACGCCGGTTCAAGATTCACGGTTACTTGCCTTACTGCCGAACAGGACGGCATCTCTAACAAGATTAGCGCGAAAATACCGCAAAGAAGGTGGGTTCAGCTAGATCGGCTACGCTCTTTGGTTGCTAAAAAACGTCAGCCTGGAGCGGTTTGCCATACCTGCACCGGCACTTGTCGGGGTGTGCCGGTGAGGTCTGACAACTTGCGTTATAAGGCCTGTCAAAGCACCGCGAAGGTGCCCTGGGCCTTGGCCACCAGCTTGTCGCCCTGGACCACTTCGGCTTCGACCACCAGCGTGCGGCGTCCGGCGTGCAGCACTTTGGCGATGCACAGCACCTCGCCATCGCTGACGCCGCGCACATAGTTGATCTTGCACTCGATGGTCACGCTGCGCTGGTCGAAGCCATGGGCACTGGAGCAGGCCAGGCCCATGCCGATGTCGACCAGGCTGAAGATCGCCCCGCCGTGCATCACGTTGCCGCGGTTGCGCAGGTGCGCCTCCAGCGGCAGCGCAACATGGGCAACGCCGTTGTCCAGGCTGCGAATCTCGCAGCCCAGCATCTTGAAGTAGGGGCTTTGGGTCAGCGCGTCAGGAATATCCATCAACGTTTCTTCAACTGTTTGGCATTGGCGAACAGCGATGCCATGGCGTTGTTGGCCGGCGCTGGCGTGCTGGCTTCTTTACGCGGCGCGCTGTTCTGCTGGCGTGGCGATGAGCCCGGACGTGCACCACGGGCGCCGTCGATCTTCTCGCCCGGTGTATCGCTCATGCGCATCGACAGGCCGACGCGTTTGCGCGGGATGTCGACTTCCATGACCTTGACCTTCACCACATCGCCGGCCTTGACCGCCTCACGCGGGTCCTTGATGAACTTCTCCGACAGCGCCGAGATGTGCACCAGACCGTCCTGATGCACGCCAATGTCGACGAAAGCACCGAAGTTGGTCACGTTGGTGACCACGCCTTCGAGGATCATGCCCAATTGCAGGTCCTTGAGGTCCTCGACACCTTCCTGGAACTCGGCGGTCTTGAACTCCGGGCGCGGGTCGCGGCCGGGCTTGTCCAGCTCGCTGAGGATGTCGGTCACGGTCGGCAGGCCGAAGGTGTCGTCGGTGAATTTTTTCGGGTCCAGGCGCTTGAGAAAGCCGCTGTCGCCGATCAGCGAGCGAATGTCACGGTCGGTCTGGGTCGCGATGCGCTTGACCAGCGGGTAGGCTTCCGGGTGTACCGCCGAGGCGTCCAGCGGGTTGTCGCCGTTCATCACGCGCAAGAAACCGGCGGCCTGCTCGTAGGTTTTTTCGCCCAGGCGGCTGACTTTCTTCAATTCCGCACGGGTCTTGAACGCGCCGTTGGCATCGCGGTGCGCCACGATATTCTGCGCCAGCGTGCTGTTCAGGCCCGAGATACGCGCCAGCAACGCCACCGAGGCGGTATTGACGTCGACGCCCACGGCGTTCACGCAATCTTCCACGACCGCATCCAGGCCGCGCGCCAGCTTGAGCTGCGACACATCGTGCTGGTACTGGCCGACACCGATGGATTTCGGGTCGATCTTGACCAGTTCGGCCAGCGGGTCCTGCAAGCGGCGGGCGATGGACACCGCGCCACGGATCGACACGTCCAGGTCCGGGAACTCGCGTGCGGCCAGTTCCGACGCCGAATACACCGAAGCGCCGGCCTCGGAGACCATGACCTTGGTCATTTTCAGGGCTGGATACTTTTTGATCAGGTCGATGGCCAGCTTGTCGGTTTCGCGGCTGGCGGTACCGTTGCCAATGGCGATCAGGTCCACCGAATGCTTGATGCACAGCGCGCCCAGCACGGCGAGGGTCTGGTCCCACTGGTTTTTCGGCACGTGCGGGTAGACGGTGGCGTAGTCGAGCAATTTGCCGGTGGCGTCGACCACCGCGACCTTGCAGCCGGTGCGCAGGCCCGGGTCCAGGCCCAGGGTGGCGCGAGGGCCGGCCGGTGCGGCCAGCAGCAGGTCATGCAGGTTATGGGCGAACACGTTGATCGCCTCGGCTTCGGCGGCGTCGCGCAGTTCGCCCAGCAGGTCGGTTTCGAGGTGGTTGTACAGCTTGACCTTCCAGGTCCAGCGCACCACTTCGCCCAGCCACTTGTCGGCTGGACGGTTCTGATTGCTCAGGCCGAAACGCTCACCGATCATCAACTCGCACGGGTGCAGGCTGCCGGGCAGTTCTTCGCCGACCTTCAGCGCGCTGCTGAGGATGCCTTCGTTACGGCCACGGAAAATCGCCAGGGCACGGTGCGACGGCATGCTCTTGAGCGGCTCGTCATGTTCGAAGTAATCGCGAAACTTCGCGCCTTCCTCTTCCTTGCCCGGCACCACGCGGGCGCTGAGCACCGACTCTTGCTTGAGAAAGCCGCGCAGCTTGTCGAGCAGGCTGGCGTCTTCGGCGAAGCGTTCCATGAGGATGTACTTGGCGCCTTCCAGCGCCGCCTTGGTGTCGGCCACGCCTTTTTCGGCGTCGACAAAGCGTGCAGCTTCGGCTTCCGGGGTCAGGCCCGGGTCGTTGAACAGGCCGTCGGCCAGATCGCCCAAGCCGGCTTCCAGGGCGATCTGGCCCTTGGTGCGGCGTTTCTGCTTGTAGGGCAGGTACAAGTCTTCAAGGCGCGTCTTGGTGTCGGCCAGCTTGATGTCGCGGGCCAGTTCCGGGGTCAGCTTGCCTTGCTCTTCGATGCTGGCAAGGATGCTGACACGGCGCTCGTCGAGCTCGCGCAGATAACGCAGGCGCTCTTCGAGATGACGCAACTGGGTGTCATCGAGGCTGCCGGTCACTTCTTTGCGGTAACGGGCGATGAAGGGCACGGTCGAGCCTTCATCCAGTAGTGCGACGGCCGCTTCGACCTGTTGCGGGCGGACACCGAGTTCTTCGGCGATGCGGCTGTTGATGCTGTCCATAAAACCACCTGAGCAAAAAACTAGCGAATTGCCATCGTTTTGCCGAAACAAAACGTCATCCGGCGTTGCCTGACTGTAAGGGTCGCGCATTATAACCAGCCTCACCTTGTTAGGGGATTTGCGCGATGCAACGTGACCGTGGCCGTGATCGGCGGCAGAGGTTTGTGCCGTGCCCGGTAAAATCTGCTAACAATGCGTACGATGCGCATCACCTTGGGTAGGCCATAATGCGCCCCGTGAATAAAGGAGCCTCTGATGAGCAGCACTGCACTTAATGCCGAAGGCGAAAAAATCCTGATCGTCGATGACGACCCGGGGTTGAGCAGCCTGCTTGAGCGTTTTTTCACCAGCAAGGGCTATCGTGCCCGCGCGGTGGCCAATGTCGAGCAAATGGATCGCCTGTTGTCCCGCGAAGTCTTCAACCTCGTGGTCCTGGACCTGATGCTGCCCGGCGAAGACGGCCTGTCGGCCTGTCGCCGACTGCGCGCGGCCAATAATCAGGTGCCGATCATCATGCTGACCGCCAAGGGCGACGAGCTGAGCCGGATCAAGGGCCTTGAACTGGGCGCCGATGACTACCTGGCCAAGCCGTTCAACCCCGACGAACTGATGGCCCGGGTCAAGGCTGTGCTGCGTCGTCAGGCGCCTTCGGTGCCCGGCGCACCCGGCAGTGAAGACGAGTCGGTCACCTTCGGCGACTACGAGCTGTCGCTGGCCACTCGCGAGCTCAAGCGTGGCGATGAAGTCCACATGCTGACCACCGGCGAATTCGCTGTGCTCAAGGCGCTGGTCATGCACGCCCGTGAGCCGCTGACCCGCGACAAGCTGATGAACCTGGCCCGTGGTCGCGAGTGGGACGCGCTGGAGCGCTCCATCGACGTACAGATTTCCCGTCTGCGTCGCCTGATCGAGCCCGACCCGTCCAAGCCGCGTTATATCCAGACCGTCTGGGGCGTGGGTTATGTATTCGTTCCCGATGGTGCCGGCGGTCGCTGACGGCTCGCCGCGGGACCCGCCATCGCGGCTGAAGCGCCGATAGTCCCGCAAGGGGTTATCGGCGTTTTGGTGTTGTGAAACCGCGAGCCCGGCTCGCCTTGCAAAGCGTAAAAAGCTGCATTTATGAAGACTCCGCTCTGGTTCCCGCAAAGCTTTTTCTCGCGCACCCTGTGGCTGGTGCTGATCGTCGTGCTGTTTTCCAAGGCGCTGACGCTGGTTTACCTGCTGATGAACGAGGACGTGCTGGTCGACCGCCAGTACAGCCACGGCGTGGCCCTGACCCTGCGTGCCTATTGGGCAGCCAACGAGAATGACCGTGAGACCATCGCCGAGGCCGCCGGGCTGATTCGGGTGGTGGGTGGCGGTGTGCCCGAGGGCGAGCAGCACTGGCCGTACAGCGAGATCTATCAGCGCCAGATGCAGGCCGAGCTGGGCGCCGACACCGAAGTGCGCCTGCGTGTGCATGCGCCGCCGGCCTTGTGGGTACGTGCCCCGAGCCTGGGCGATGGCTGGCTGAAAGTGCCGTTGTACCCGCACCCGCTGCGCGGCCAGAAGATCTGGAGCGTGCTGGGCTGGTTCCTGGCCATCGGGCTGTTATCCACAGCCTCGGCATGGATCTTTGTCAGTCAGCTCAACCAGCCGCTCAAACGCCTGGTCTTTGCCGCTCGCCAGCTGGGTCAGGGGCGTAGCGTGCGCCTGCCGATCAGCGACACGCCCAGCGAAATGACCGAGGTGTACCGCGCCTTCAACCAGATGGCCGAGGACGTCGAGCAGGCCGGTCAGGAGCGCGAACTGATGCTCGCCGGCGTGTCCCACGACCTGCGCACGCCGCTGACGCGCCTGCGCCTGTCGCTGGAACTGATGAGCGACAAGAACGAGTTCACCGAAGGCATGGTGCGCGACATCGAAGACATGGACGCCATTCTCGATCAGTTCCTGGCGTTCATTCGCGATGGTCGCGACGAGCAGATCGAAGAGGTCGACCTCGGTGATCTGGTTCGTGAGGTCGTTGCACCGTTCAACAGTGCCGAGGACCAGATCCGCCTGTGCCTGGAGCCGATCCCGCCGTTCCCGCTGCGCCGGGTGTCGATGAAGCGCCTGCTGACCAACCTGATCGGCAATGCCACCTACCATGCCGGCACCGGCATCGAGGTGGCCGCCTATGTGTCGGGCGACACCAGCGCGCCGTACGTGGTGCTCAGCGTGCTGGACCGGGGCGCGGGCATCGACCCCGGCGAGCTGGAGCTGATCTTCAACCCCTTCATCCGCGGCGACCGCGCCCGCAGCGGCAAGGGCACGGGGCTGGGGCTTGCGATCGTCAAACGCATCGCCGCCATGCACGGTGGCAACGTCGAACTGCGTAACCGCTCAGGCGGCGGTCTGGAAGCCCGTGTACGCCTGCCACTGGGCCTGATGCTGCCGCGCGATGCAGTTTAAAAGCAGTTACAGGCTGCAAGCTTCAAGCGGCAAGCAAGGGCAGGTCGCGTTATCCGCAGCACCGCGACCTGCCTTTGATCTTCCTTGCAGCTTCAAGCTACAAGCTTGCAGCTGCTTCTCTATCCTTTGCCTTTGGTTCGGGTCATGTTTGGCCCGCCGTTCTTTTCCAGATGCTCGATGATCATCCCCGCAACGTCCTTGCCGGTGGTGGTCTCGATGCCTTCCAGGCCCGGCGAGGAGTTGACCTCCATCACCAGCGGGCCGTGATTGGAGCGCAGGATGTCCACGCCCGCCACGGCAAGGCCCATGACCTTGGCGGCGCGCAGGGCGGTCATGCGCTCTTCCGGGGTAATCTTGATCAGGCTGGCGGTGCCGCCACGGTGCAGGTTGGAGCGGAACTCTCCCGGCTTGGCCTGGCGCATCATTGAGGCGATCACCTTGTCGCCGACCACAAAGCAGCGAATGTCCGCGCCTCCGGCTTCCTTGATGTACTCCTGAACCATGATGTCCTGCTTGAGGCCCATGAACGCCTCGATCACCGATTCCGCCGCCGAGACGGTCTCGCACAGCACCACACCGATGCCCTGGGTGCCTTCCAGCACCTTGATCACCAGAGGCGCGCCGTTGACCATCTGGATCAGGTCGGGAATATCGTCCGGCGAGTGGGCAAAGCCGGTCACCGGCAAACCGATGCCGCGCCGCGACAGCAACTGCAGCGAGCGCAATTTATCGCGTGAGCGGGCAATGGCCACCGATTCGTTGAGCGGAAACACGCCCATCATCTCGAACTGGCGCAGCACCGCGCAGCCATAAAACGTCACCGAGGCACCAATACGCGGAATTACTGCATCGAAGCCCGACAGCGGTTTGCCGCGATAGTGAATCTGCGGCTTGTGGCTGGCGATGTTCATATAGGCGCGCAAGGTGTCGATCACCACCATCTCATGGCCACGCTCAATACCGGCTTCGACCAGCCGGCGGGTGGAATACAGACGCGGATTCCGCGAAAGCACAGCGATCTTCATGACACACCTGAGGGATTAGAGGCCGGGAACACCGGCTTGTCTTGTACGTATTTAATGCCCGGATTGACCACCAGCTGGCCGTCCACCAGAGCTTTTGAACCCAATAGCAGCCGATAGCGCATCGACTTGCGGCAGGCCAGGGTGAATTCCACCGGCCAGACGCGATCGCCCAACGCCAGGGCAGTCCGTATGACATAGCGGACCTGCGCATGGCCGTTGGAGCTTTTGATGGTCTTGCGCGCCACCAGCAGCGCTTCACAGCGGCGGTGCCGCAACTGCACCACGGTGCCCAAGTGCGCATTGAAGCGCACCCACGTTTCACCGTCGCGTTCAAACGGCTCGATCTCGGTGGCATGCAGGCTTGAAGTGCTTGCCCCGGTGTCGATCTTGGCCCGCAGGCCGGCGACCCCCAATGTGGGCAGCGCCACCCACTCGCGCAGGCCGATAACTGTCAGATGATCGAATGTTTTCAAAGGCGCGATTCCGTACGGCTCAGGACGTTTGCCAGGCGCCAGGCGCAACCTTGGCCAAGGCTTTGAATGCAGGTCTGGCGAACCAGTAACCCTGCATCAGAAAAATGCCGCAATCGGCGAGAAAATCCCGTTCTTCACTGTGTTCTATGCCCTCGGCAATCACCGTGACGCCCAGGTCGCTGCACATCTGCACCACTGCGCGAACGATAGCCTGACGCGCGCGATCACGGTGGATATCGCGAATCAGCGCCATGTCGAGCTTTATCAGGTCCGGCTGAAAATTTGCCAGCAACGTGAGCCCGGAATAGCCGGCACCGAAATCGTCGATGGCGGTCATGAAGCCGAACTCGCGGTATTGGCGCAGGATATTCTGCAAGTGCCCGACGTCGGCGAGATATTCGCCCTCTACTGTTTCAAATATTAATCGTTCAATCGGAAAGTCATGCTGCCGGGCTGCTTCCAGCGTGCTGCGGATGCACAGCTCGGGACGATACACGGCATTGGGCAAAAAGTTGATCGACAAGCGCTCGGTCATGCCCAGTTGCGCCGCGCCCTCGATGGCTGCCACGCGGCAAGCCTGGTCGAAGCGGTAGCGGTTCTGGTCGTTGACCTGGCTCAGCACCGTGTGTGCGCCTTCGCCGTGAGGGCCGCGCACCAGCGCTTCATGGGCAAAAATCGAGTTATCACGTAAATCAACGATGGGTTGGTAGGCGTACTCGAATGAAAAATCCAGAGCAGGGCTACCCGTGCATCCCTGGCAGCCCGCTTTCGGGGTCGTCAGTGAAGCTGGAAAATCGGTCATGGGGCACCTCCAGGGTGGGCAGGCTGGCAAATTCCGGATGGCTGGTTTTGACAGTTTGTGTTCGGTTGCTTCATGTTCCCGATAACACAGGACGCTCTAGCGTTCAGACTGTCACGCACAAAAGGAATTCATATGGCACAAAAGCCTGAAGAAGACGACAAGATCAGACTGGATAAATGGCTGTGGGCAGCGCGATTCTACAAGACCCGGGCGCTGGCAAAAGCTGCCATCGAGAGTGGCAAGGTGCACTGGCGCGGCGAACGCTGCAAGCCCGGTAAAGAACCGCGCATCGGCGACGAGTTCAAGATCCGCACCGGCTTTGACGAACGTACGGTGGTGGTCGAGGCGCTTTCGGCAGTGCGCCGTGGCGCTCCGGAGGCGCAAACGCTGTACAGCGAAACCCCGCAGAGCATCGCCAGCCGTGAGGCCGCAGCCGCGCTGCGCAAGGCCGGCCACCAGGGCGTGACCACCGACGGGCGTCCGACCAAGAAGCAGCGCCGTCAGTTCTTCGAGTTTCGCGATGGTCAGTCCAGCGAATGAACCGGACGCCGCCGGCATCGATAAACAACATTAATTCAATTGAGCTGACGCCCGCGCCGCGCAGCCCCTAAAATGCCCTCATTGTGCAGCGACGGCGTTGAACCGTGCGGCATTCCCTCTTTTCATCGAAGATCATTTTCTTATGCAAGATTTACCGAACATCGATTTCACCCAGCGTTTCCTCTTCGACGAGAACGATGCGCGCGGCGAACTGGTCGGCCTGGACCAAAGCTACGCCGAAGTGCTGGCCCGCCATCCCTATCCTGCGCCGGTCGCGCGCCTGCTGGGCGAGCTGATGGCGGCGGCGGCCTTGCTGGTCGGTACCCTCAAGTTCGACGGCCTGCTGATCCTGCAGGCGCGCTCCAGCGGTGCGGTGCCGTTGCTGATGGTCGAGTGCTCCAGCGAGCGTGAGCTGCGCGGCATCGCCCGCTACGACGAAGACCTGATCGGCGACGACAATGCCGGCCTGCAAGAACTGATGCCCGACGGCTCGCTGGCGCTGACCATCGACCCGCGCCAGGGCAAGCGTTACCAGGGCATCGTTGATCTGGACGGCGCCGACCTCTCGGAAAGCCTGTCCAACTACTTCGTGATGTCCGAGCAACTGGGTACCCGCTTCTGGCTCAAGGCCGACGGCCAGCGCGCGCGCGGCCTGCTGCTGCAACAACTGCCTGTGGCGCGTATTCCCGACGCCGACGAGCGTGCCGCCAGTTGGGAGCACGTGGTGACCCTGGCCGACACCCTGAGCACCGAAGAACTGCTGAGCCTGGACAACGAAACCCTGCTGCACCGCCTCTACCACCAGGACCCGGTGCGCCTGTTCGATATTCAGCCGATCTGCTTTCGTTGCAGCTGCTCGCGTGAGCGTTCGGGCAACGCGCTAGTCAGCCTGGGCCTGGAAGATGCCCAACTGCTGGTGGCCGAGCATGGCGGGTCTGTAGAAGTCGATTGTCAGTTCTGCAACGAGCGCTATCTGTTCGACAGCACCGATGTCGCCCAGCTGTTCGCAGGCGGCGGCGTCGACACGCCATCCAGCACTCGCCACTGATTCCTTATTGCTTTGCCGCTGATTGAACCCTCGCACTACGGTAATACTGTTCTGACAGGAGGGTTCTATCATTTCCGGGCATTTCTGGCATAATCCGGCCCACTTTTGGCTGTAGTAGTGGTTGTTTTTTTACTACAAAACCGTTTGGAGCACTCGGCCTCAGGCCGACGGGGACCCTCATGACGCAAACCAACAACGCTGTGTACACCGACCTGAGCATCGACGACCTGGTCAAGGAAGCCCTTGCCCGTGGCGAAGGCGAACTTGCCGACACTGGCGCCCTGGTGGTGAGAACCGGCCATCGTACCGGCCGTTCTCCGGTGGATCGTTTCATTGTTGAAGAAGCCGGCACTCAGGACGCCATCGCCTGGGGCCCGATCAACCGCAAGTTCCCGGCCGACAAGTTCGACGCCCTGTGGGACCGCGTCGGCGCCTATCTGGCCGAACGCGAGCGTTTTGTCTCCCACGTGCATGTCGGTTCCGACCCTGCTCACTACCTGCCGGTCAAGATGACCACCGAGACCGCCTGGCACAACCTGTTCGGCCGTTGCCTGTTCATCAATCCCGAGACCTACAACGAAGGCGCCAAGGACGAGTGGCAGATCTTCAACGCGCCATGGTTCGTCTGCGAGCCTGAGCGTGACGGCACCAACTCCGACGGCACCGTGATCATCAACTTCGCCGCCAAGAAAGTGCTGATCGCAGGCATGCGTTACGCCGGCGAAATGAAGAAAGCGATGTTCTCGGTACAAAACTTCCTGCTGCCTGCCGTCGACGTGCTGCCAATGCACTGCGCCGCCAACATGGGCGAAGAAGGCGACGTCACCCTGTTCTTCGGTCTGTCGGGCACCGGCAAGACCACCCTGTCGGCCGATGAAAGCCGTTACCTGATCGGTGATGACGAACACGGCTGGGGCGAAGGCGTGGTGTTCAACATCGAAGGCGGTTGCTATGCCAAGTGCATCGACCTGTCCGAGAAGAACGAGCCTGTGATCTGGAAAGCCATCCAGCACGGCGCCGTACTGGAAAACGTCGTACTGGACCCGGCCACCAAGCAAGCCGACTACGCCGACGACAGCCTGACCCAGAACAGCCGCGCGGCCTACCCACGCGAACTGATCGAAAAACGCGCGCCGAAAAACCTCGGCGGCGAGCCAAACGCTGTGATCTTCCTGACCTGCGACCTGACCGGCGTCCTGCCGCCTGTGTCGATCCTCAGCGAAGAACAAGCGGCTTACCACTTCCTGTCGGGTTACACCGCACTGGTCGGTTCGACTGAAATGGGCTCGGGCCCAGGCATCAAGTCGACCTTCTCCACCTGCTTCGGCGCACCGTTCTTCCCACGTCCTGCGGGCGTTTACGCAGAACTGCTGATCAAGCGTATCCGTGGCTTCAACTCCAAGGTCTACCTGGTCAACACCGGCTGGACCGGCGGTGGCTACGGCGTCGGCAAGCGCTTCAACATCCCGACCACCCGTGGCGTGATCGCAGCGATCCAGAGCGGCGCGCTGATCGGTGCCGAGACCGAGCACCTGGACATCATCAACCTGGACGTGCCGAAAGCCGTTCCGGGCGTCGACACCGTTCTGCTCAACCCACGCAACACCTGGGAAGACAAAGCGGCCTACGACGCAGCGGCCAAAGGCCTGGCTGGCCTGTTCACCGAGAACTTCAAGAAGTTCGACGTGAGCGACGCCATCAAGGCAGCCGGTCCACAGCTGTAATTTCAGCTGGCTGAAAAAAACCGCTCTTCGGAGCGGTTTTTTATTGGGTGCGACAGCGGTGGCCTGGCAGGCCAAACGGGCGTTGTAATTAAACAACCTGCGCCAGACAGGCCTGTAAACACGCAGGCCAGCTTCATCTTGTCGACTCCCCGACCTGTCTGGAACAATGCCCGGCACTCATTCAGCGAGCCCTGAGGACAGCCTCTTGCACACTTCTGTGATTTACATCCAGCGCTTCGAACCGGCCGACCAGGCAGGCGTCATCGAAGTAATCGTGCCGATCCAGCGTGAAGAGTTCGGCATCGCCATCACCGCCGATGATCAACCGGACCTTAAAGCCATTCCCGATTTCTACCAGCACGGCACCGGGGATTTCTGGGTCGCCCGGCAGGGCAAAACAGTGGTTGGCACCATTGGCCTGAAAGACATCGGTAACGGCCAGGCGGCGCTGCGCAAGATGTTCGTCGCAGCGGCCTTTCGCGGCCGCGAATATGGCGTGGCCGCGCAACTGCTGGGCCGTCTGCTCGAAGACGCCAGAAGCAAAGGCGTCCGGGAGATCCTGCTCGGCACCACCGACAAATTCCTCGCGGCTCATCGCTTCTATGAAAAGCACGGCTTTATCGAAGTGCCCAAGGCTGATCTGCCGGCCAGCTTTCCGCTGATGGCGGTGGACAGCAAGTTCTATATTTTGCAGCTGGATCAGCCAATGGATTGACCCGCTAAGGCTTTGAGAACATTTTCAGGATCATTGTGAATGGCTTTGAGCAGTGCTCGGGCAGGGCCTGCCGGTTCTCTACGCCCTTGTTCCCAGTTGCGCAACGTACCCACCTGAACGTCAATCATCGCAGCGAATCTTGCCTGCGACAGGCCTGTCGATTGGCGGATCCCTTTTACTTGCAGGGCATCTACCGTGAATTCGCGCGAGGGCTGACGCTCGCCACGAACGATTTCATCCATCTGCTGAACGCTCTCCATCAGATCTTCAAAAAACTTGCTCATGGTTGACTCCATCTCTCGATCATGACCTTCAATGACTTGCGTTCGTCAGCGGTCAGATCATGTTTTTCACTTTTTTGATAAATCATGAGCATCGCGATTTGCGAGGCTGACACGAAGTGGTAGTAAATCACTCTCGCGCCACCGCGTTTCCCATGACCACTCGATGCAATTCGAATTTTACGGACACCGCCTGTACCTTCAATTACGACTCCCCTTGCTGGATTTTTTACTAACTCTTCAAGCAGGGAGCTGTAGGCGTCTTCTTCAAGCAGCTCTTTTACGCGCTTGGTAAACACTGGTGTCTCGATGAAAATCATGGTCGAGTGTACGCCTCTGACGCACTATTTAAAATGTCGTCTGAGTGAGAGGGATGTATTCAGTTTCTTGGCTGCAAAGCACTGACTACCTGAGTGAGGGCGCCACTTTAAGAGGGTTCGGCCAAGGTAAAAATGAGACGACGCGCTACTTTCTGTGGGGGAATTCTCTTTTTTGATACGCATTCCTCTTGAGGTGGATTTTTCCTTCCTCAATCCGGTCCTACTCCTTCAAACCCTGACCGGGCACCTTCGATCAAAAAAGGACCATACGATGTTGGTAAAAAGGAACTGGGCGGCGCTGATTCTGGGCCTGTGCATGACAACCGGCGCGCTGGCCGAAACCGAAGCGCCGCGTCCGCCGGTTGGCGATCGGGTTGTCGCTTACTCGGGCACGCAAGGCGTGAAGGTCTGGACGCTGCGTTATGACGAGCGCTCGGCCAATCAGGCGCTGGTCGAGATCAATGGCGTCGATGCCGACTGGAACAAACGTATTCAGAAGATGAGCGTCGCCAAGACCAGCAAGGATACCCGCTACTCCACCGAAGTCGACGGCAAGCCGTACGTGGCGATGATCATCCAGGGCAATCACGGCGAGCTGTATGTGCCCGGCGAGCCGCAGATGATTTCGCTGAGCTATGACGAAGCGCTGTCCAGCGAGGGCAATGCCCAGCACTTTCTGACCGATTACTTGCAGCAGCCTGCCAAGTAACCACGCTTTAGCCCAGCGCCTGGGTGATCACGGCAAACGGCCGCACACCTGGTTTCGGCTGAGGGATGCGGCCGTTGCTCATCGAGACGGTGTGGTCGACCTGGCTCAGGCCTGCGCTTGGCAGCCAGTCGGCCAGCCCGGTGTCGCCGAGAATGTCGATGCGCACGAACGCGCCCGGGACGCTGGCCAGCAAGCGGCCAATCAGGTGCCGTGCCTGATCGGTGTTTTGCGCGATCACAGGCCCCAGGCACAGGCCGCGGCCAAAGGTGCGCAACAGGGCGAAAGCCTGCAATCGAGCGTCGCGCTCAATCACCAGCGCATGGCGAATATCCGGCTTTAGCGCGTCAAGCACCGCGTTGCGCACCAGGCCGCTGCCGGCATTGGCCAGCGCCAGCACGGCGGGCCAGTCCGTTTCATGCACATCGCGGCATGTCTCGCTCGCTTGCAGCGCCGGCCAGGCAGGCCGCTGCGCCGGCCCCTGAAACTGGCTCACTTCGCCAAACGCGGTAAAGCCCATGCGCGTGTACAGTGGCACGCCTTCTGGCGTGGCATTGAGGATGGCCGTGCGCGGTGCGGCGCCGGCCACGGCCTGTTGCATCAAGCGTCGGCCCAGCCCCTGGCCTTGCCAGTGCGGATCAATGATCACCAGGCCAATGCTCGAAAAATCGCCCTGATGGCAGGCAAAGGCGCTGCCGATCACCTGGCCGTCATGCTCGGCAACAAAACCCTGCGCCACGCGCTGCAGCAAGGCCCAGTCTTGCAGGCGGTGCGGCCAGTTCAATGCTTGCGACAACGCATGCGCTTGCTCAAGGTCGGCGAGGGTCATGGGACGTACGGCTACAGCAGCAGGCATGGTTGATTTCTTCTAGCATGGGCAATTGTTTTCAATGACTCAGGAGCCGCCATGAGCGTTCTACGCCCCAAGTTCATCACCTTCGACTGCTACGGCACCTTGACCCGCTTTCACATGAGCCCGATGACCCGCGAGCTGTTTGCCGACCGGGTAACGGTGTCGCGCATGGACGCCTTTATCAAGGATTTTGCCGCCTACCGGCTCGATCAGGTCAAGGGTGACTGGATACCTTACGACCAGATCATCAAGCAAGCCCTGGCCCGCACCTGCAAGCGCTGGGGCATCGAGTACCGTGGCGAAGGCCAGGCGCTGTATGACGCCATACCCGAGTGGGGCCCGCACCCGGATGTGCCGGCGGGCCTGGCCAGGATTGCCGACAGGATCCCGCTGGTGATCTTCTCCAACGCCAGCGACAGCCAGATTCTGTTCAACGTCGAAAAACTCGGCGCACCGTTCCACAAGGTCTTCACCGCCGAACAGGCCCGCGCCTACAAGCCGCGCCTGGCAGCCTTCGAATACATGCTCGACAACCTCGGCTGCGGCCCGCAAGACATCCTGCATGTGTCGTCCAGCTTTCGCTACGACCTGTTCCCGGCCCATGACATGAACATCACCCACAAGGTGTTCGTCGCCCGTGGGCATGAACAGCCGGCCAACAGCGTTTACGGCTACCGGCAGATCAGCGATATCGGCGGCTTGCCGGGGTTAGTGGGGTTGTAAGTACGGGAGGTCAGGTACGGTCGCGCAGACGCTTTTCCAGGCGCTCGAGCTCAGCTAGCTCATGGAGGTCAGCTTCTTTGGATTCAACGCTACGACGCTGTCGATCGAACTGCTCGTAGCGCTCATGAGCCTGTTCTTTCATTTGCTCATGACTGATGCTGCCGGCCGAACTCAACAGTGGCTGCTCATTGAAAGCCATGAATTTGTCGATGTACTGCCTCCAGTCGCTTAATTGCAAATGCTCGCGTTGCCGTGCGCGTAACTCGGCGAAATCCAGGAACAAGCTGACCAGCCGGTTGAGCTGATCCAACTCTTCGGCATTAAGATAGTTCTTGGCCACCACCACATCAGCCTTGCGTACACGCGAACCTTTGAAGCTCTGCAGATTCATGTTCGGTGCGTTGGCATCGCTGCGTTCGACGATCAGTTCGGCTGCCGTACGCCCGGTAACGGCGAAAAACAGTTTGTTCTGAACTTCGGCAAACAGTTGTGTGGTGTCCTGTTCATTGGCCCGGTAATCCTCGGTCAGGGCCAAAAGATCACGTACTTTCTGGTAGAAGCGTTTTTCCGATGCGCGTATGTCGCGAATACGCTCAAGCAGCTCATCGAAGTAGTCCCAACGAGGTTCCTTGAGTCGCGCATCGTCCATCACAAACCCTTTGTGCAAATATTCGCTGAGGGTGCGCGTTGCCCATTTGCGAAATTGGGTGCCACGGGTGGAGCGTACCCGATAGCCGACGGCGATAATCATGGGAAGTGCGTAGAGTTGGGTCAGATAATCCTTGCCATCAGCGGCAGTTGTAAACTTCTGGTTTACAACTGCCGCTGTAATCAATTCGCCATCAGCGATCACCGCTTGGACGTGTTTGCCGATATTCTGCTTGCTGGTCTGATACAACTCAGCCATTTCCAGCTGTGTCAGCCAGATCTGCCCTTGCATCTGACGCAAGGTGAGCTGCGCCAGACCGTCCTCGGTGCTGTAGAGAATCAGTTCATTGGCCATGCTCAAGTCAAGATCTCCTAGCCATCGGTCTGTGGATCGTCATATTACTGCCAGTGATGCGCTACAGCACGATAGCTATGTACCGCAATGTCTTTGTCCATGGCCTCTTCCATAATTCATAGCACCTTGCCATGCTCAACCTTGCGCGATGCACTATGCTCGCCATTCTGCTCCAGCTGTTACGTCGCTGAACCACTGCGCAATAGACGCAGGCCTTGTTTCCGGTTGATCGCAGGGAGTGCACTGATGAATTCGGCTCCACGTTTTCACGAACATTACTGCAAGGCTGACCGCATCATGCTCAGCCTGATCTGGTTGTCGTTTCTCACGGCGTTGGGGCTGGCTTTCTGGTACGACACGTTCGGTCAGGCCATCGTCGTGGGCGGTGGCACGGCGCTGGTGCTCAGTGCGTTGTACCGCAGCAGTGCCGGCAGCCGCCTGACGCGCTGTGGCTTTGCTGTCGGCCTGATGATCATGGCGGCGTTGCACATCAACCAGGCGCGCGGAATGATCGAGATTCACTTCGGCATCTTCGTGCTGCTCGCGGTGCTGACCTTTTATCGTGACTGGTTGCCGATCCTGATCGCGGCGCTGGTGATCGCGGTTCATCACGTGACCTTCCATGCCCTGCATAACGCCGGTTTTCCGGTGTACGTCATGCACCACGGCGGCGGCTGGGGCGTGGTGGTGGTGCATGCCCTGTATGTCGTGGTCGAAACGGCGATTCTCATGTACCTCGCCTGGCACAACCAGGCCGAGGCTGTGGAAAACCAGGACATGCTCGACAAGATGCTGGCGACCGCCTCGCGGCTGACCACCGGGGATTCCGGTGAGTCGCGCAACCGCCTGCACGTGCCGCTGGTGCAGCGTTTCGAAAGCTTCTTGCAGCAAATCACCGGGCTGGTCGACGGCGTGGTGCGCGACACCCGTGGCCTGGGCAAGCTGGGCAACGATCTGGCCCAGGCCAGTACCACGCTGGAAACCGGTGCCCGTCAGCAACTGGCCCAGATTGCTCAGGTGACCGACGCCATGCAACTGATGGGCGAGGGCATGCGGCAAATTTCCAGCCATGTTGCCCAGGCCGTGGAACAGGCCAGCGCCGCCCATGAGCAGGTCACCCATGGCCGCGCCAGTGTCGAGCGGGCGCAAGAGGAAATCGGCCGGCTGGCGGCGTCGATCAATCTCACCGACGAGACCGTGCAGTCGCTGGCCAGTCAGTCCGAGCAGATCGGCAAGGTGCTGGAAGTGATCAGCAGCATTGCCGACCAGACCAACCTGCTGGCCCTCAATGCGGCCATCGAAGCCGCGCGTGCCGGCGAGCAGGGCCGGGGTTTTGCCGTGGTCGCCGATGAGGTGCGCAACCTGGCCCAGCGTACCGCCGTGTCGACCCGGGAAATCCATACCATCATCGATGCCTTGCAACAGGGCAGTCGCCAGGCCGCCACGGCCATGCATGACAGCCGCGAGGGCGTCGGCCGCTGCGTGCAGGACAGCCAGCGCGCCTCGGCCTCACTCAAGGCGGTGGGCACCGGCATCGGTTCGATCACCGAGCTTAACGGGCGCATCGCCGCGACCACCGATGAGCATTCCTGCCTCAATCAAACCATCGCCGAGCAGTTGGGATCGGTACAGAGCATCGCCGAACACACCGCGGCCAACATCGAAGTCCTGGCCCAGAGCAGCCAGCGCCTGCCGCCATTGGCCATGCGCCTGGAGACGCTGGGGCAGACCTTCCACCGTTAGGTTTCAGGGTGGTCGATGAACGCGGCAACCATGGCGTCGATGACCATTTTTACCCGCGCGGTGTGCCGCAAGTCCTGATGGGTCACCAGCCAGACCTCGTAGGGCAGCGGCTCGCGCTGAGGCCACACCGGTTGTAGCCCGGCGTTAAGGGCGAGCGGCATGGGCAACTCGCCGATACCGAGGCCGGCGGCGAGCGCCTGGCGGACCATCAGCCCAGAGGTGCAGGTCATCGCGATGCGCCCGTGGGTGATCGGTTCGCCGCTCAAGGTCACTTCCCGGCCACTGTCCAGATACGGTTGATACACCACCAGGTCGTGGCCGGCGAATGCGCTGCCCGGCTCCGGCGTGCCCCGCGCCTGAAGGTAATCGGCAGAGGCAAACAGCGCGCTGCCCCAGCGCACGATGCGCCGCGCCACCAGGTCGGGGTTTTGCGGCTTGATCGGGCGCACCGCAATGTCGGCTTCGCGCTTGGTCAGGTCCATGACTTGCGGCGAGGTCTGTAATTGCACCTCGATACCAGGATGCACCTGATGCAAACGTGCCAGCGCGGCAATGATGAAGTCGCTGGCGAACGAGTCGGTGGTGGTTACCCGCACCACGCCGCTCATGCGCTGGTCCATGCCCATGATGCGCCGCTGCAGGTCGGCAGTGGCCGCCTCCATGGCCAGCGCCGTGGTCTGCGCCGCTTCGCCGGCCGGCGTCAGGCTGTAGCCGCCGCTGATACGCAGAAACAGCGTGGCGCCCAGTGCCTGTTCCAGCGAAGTCAGGCGCCGGCCGACGGTGGCCTGATCCACCGCCAGCACCCGTGCCGCCCCCCGCAGGGTGTGCTCGCGGCACAGGGCCAGAAAGATGCGCGCATCGTCCCAATTCATGGGGTTTTCTCCTGATGCAAATTTGCAGATAAAGCGTTGAAAATCGCTGCATTATTTCATCGAAAGCCAGCGGTATGATCGTCTCATTACGTTAATTGGTTGCCTGCGGGCAAGAGGCTGTCATGCACTCATCCACCACTCATCACGCTGCACAAGGGCCCTTATGGTTACCGATCTGGGCCGGGCTGTGCGCCAGCCTGGTCGGCATCGGCCTGGCCCGTTTTGCCTACACGCCGCTGATTCCGGCGCTGATCGAGGCGCACTGGTTTTCTGCATCTGCGGTGGTGTATCTGGGCGCCGCTAACCTCGCCGGTTACCTGATCGGCGCGCTGGCCGGTCGCCCGTTGGCGGCCAGGTGGTCGAGTACCACCGTGTTGCGGGCCATGATGGTGCTGGTCACGCTGGCGTTCTTTGCCTGTGCGCTGCCGCTGTCGGTGGTCTGGTTCTTCGCCTGGCGGCTGATGTCCGGCATTGCCGGCGGGATCATCATGGTCCTGGCGGCCAGCACCATCCTGCCGCATGTGGCGCCGCAACGCCGGGGCCTGGCCAGTGGCGCGATCTTTCTCGGCATCGGTGTCGGCATTGCCGGCGCCGGTTCGCTGGTGCCGTGGCTGTTGTCCTTTGGCTTGGCGCAGACCTGGATCGGGCTGGGCATCGTGGCCTTGTTGCTGAGCCTGAGCAGTTGGTCCGGCTGGCCACAAGAGCCTGCGCACAGCGAAACCCATGCCCGGCCTGCCAGCGCGGCGGCCGCCTCTCGCACCCCGACCAACGTCAAAGTGCTGTTCGCGCAATACGCGCTGATGGCCGCCTCGCTGGTCGCGCCGATGATGTTCCTGGTCGACTACATCAGCCGTGGCCTGGGTGCCGGCACGCACAGCGCGGCGGTGATCTGGTCGCTGTACGGCGTCGGCGCGATTCTGGGGCCGGTGTTGTACGGGCTGCTGGCTGACCGGCTCGGCGCGCGCCGGGGCATTCGTCTGGTGTTGCTGGCGCAGCTGGTCGCGCTGGGCGTCTTGCTCAATAGCACCGGGTTGCACTGGCTGGGCGCTGCGGCGCTGGTGATCGGCTCGTTCCCGCCGGGCATCGTGCCGCTGGCCCTGGCGCGGGTACACCAACTGGTGCCTGGCCATCAGGCACAGAACGCCACCTGGAGCCGTGCCACCGTGTCGTTCGCCAGCTTTCAGGCGCTGGCAGGGTATGGCTACTCGGCGCTGTTCGCCTTCAGCGGCGGCCACTACAGCACGCTGTTCGGCGTGGCCACGGCTGCCATCGTCCTGGCCTTGCTGATCGATTTTCTGTCAAAGCCTGCGCCATGAGGCGGGCTGCTTGATCACCCATGGGCCTGGGCCGGTCAGGGCGATGCTGGCAAACAACACGATGAACAGCCAGCCGAACTGGCCTTGCTCCAGGCTCCAGTCCGGATGCACCACCAACAGCGCCACCAGCAACAGAAACAGAATCGGCACACAGGCCAGGCGCGTGGCGATGCCGAGGATGATCAGCAACGGGCACAGAATCTGCGCGAACAGCGCCGCCAGCAACGTGATGTGTGGGCCCAGGCCCAAAGGGTCGTCGATATTCTGCAGCTCGTTGCTCCAGTTGAGCAGTTTCGGCAGACCGTGCAGCTTGAACATCAGCAACGCGGCACTGACGCGCATGAACAACAGGCCAGGGGCCAGAGATCGTGTGGGAAACATGGCAGGCGCTCATGAGTGAATGAGCGCTGGACTATGGCGGTGAGCGGCGGGGCAATGATTGAGCGCATGTGCTGTCGCAGCCGACTCAGCCGATCTTGAACCGTCCCACCAGCTCTTGCTGGTACTCGGCCAGGCGCGCCAGTTCCTGGCTGGTGACGGCGGTCTGTTGTGCGCCGGCGCTGACCTGGATCACCAGGTCGTTGATCTCGTTGACGTTGCGGCTGATGTCGTCGGCCACCGCGCTTTGTTCTTCGGCGGCCGAGGCGATCTGGATGTTGCGGTCGCTGATGCTCGACACGCCTTCGGCGATTTCGGCCAGCAGGTCGCCGGCGCGGCCGATGTTGCGGGCGCCGGCCTGGGCCTTGTCGAGGGTGTCCTGCATGGAGCTGGTGGCGCGGTCGGAGCCGGTCTGCAGCCGGGTGATCATCTGCTGGATATTGCCGGTGGACTCCTGGGTCTTCTGCGCCAGGGTGCGCACCTCCGAGGCGACCACGGCAAAGCCGCGGCCGTGATCGCCGGCGCGGGCGGCTTCGATGGCGGCGTTCAAGGCCAGCAGGTTGGTCTGCTCGGCGATACCGCGAATCACATCCAGCACCGAGGAAATCGAGTCGCTCTCTTGCTTGAGCTCGCCGATGATCTTCGCCGTGTCTTGCGCCTGGCTGGACAATTGGTGAATCAGTTCGATGGTGTTTTGCACTTCGCTGCTGCCTTGTGCGGTGTTCTGGTTGAGTTGCTGCGACAGCTGCGCCGCATCGCCGGTGCTGCGGGCCACATCGCGCACCGTGGTGCTCATTTCGGTGATTGCGGTGGCCACCAGTTCGGTGCTCTGGCGCTGTTGCTCGACGCTGCGGCTGGTCTGCACGGTGACCGCCGAGGACTCTTCGGCCGCCGTCGCCACTTGCGCGGTGGCGTTGCTGATTTCCTGAACGATGCCGGTGATTTCCTCGGCCATGCGATTGAGGTTGGTGCAGATCTGCCCGAATTCGTCGCGGCTCTGGTAACTCGCCCGTGCGGTCAGGTCGCGTTGCGACAGGTTGAGCAGCACGCCGTTCACGTCACTGACGGCGACGTTGATCATGCGGATGATCAGGTACGACAGCACCGTCAAGGCGAGCAACGCAAACAGCACGGCGCCCAGCGTCAGCCACAAGGCGCGGCTGGCCTGGTCGCGTTCGTGTGCGGCCAGTTCGCCGACGTTATTGCCCAGCGCTTCTTCCACCTCACTCATCAGGTCGATGCGTTTGGTCGCGGTTTCGAACCAGGTTTCGGCCTTGATGCCCAAGGGCTGGCCCAGCGGCAACTCGAAGGCCAGGCGCTGCAGCCGCGCCACTTCCAGGGCGCTGGGGTCTTGCAGGCTGGCATCGAGCTGGCGCAGCAGGTCGGCGGGGGATTTGCGCCGGAAGTTTTCTGCGTAGGCGGTGAATTCGCCCAGGTTGCGGCTGAAGCGTGACAGCAGCGCGGCATCGAAGTGATCCTGGCTGAACACCAGACCGAGGATTACCCGCTCGCGGCCGGCGCGCTCTTTCATCTCGATGAACTGGTTGAGCGCGCTCAGGGCATGAATGATCGACGGCTCATTGATGCTCGCTTCCAGCGAGTGGGTATAACCGACCAGGGTCTGGATGGTCTGGGTATAACGGGCGCCGGAATCGGTGCTGGTCATGCTCAGTACATCGATCTGCTGGCGCGTGTCGGCCAGGTTTTGCAGCGCGCCCAGCGCCTTGTCGAGTGCTGCGCTGTCGCTGTTGGCCAGCGCCTGGGTGGCCTTGAATGCCTGATCGGTTTCCTGGCGAATGCTCTTGAGCCGGTCGGCCATCGAGCGGCCCTTGCTGCTCAGGTACACACCGCTGGCGCCGCGCTCGCGTTGCAGCGAGGTGATCAGGCGGCTGATCTGATGCGCCGTGGTGCTGGCGGTCACGGTGCTGTTCATGTCGCGCAGGGTCTTGTAGTTATCGACCACAAACAACGTGGCCAGCCACAGGAAACCCAGCAGCGGCAAAAGGAGGATCAACAGCAGCTTGGTGCGTAACGGTGCATTCCTGAGCATGGGTGTGTCGCCTTTTGGTGCGTACGCATTGCGTGCTTGAAGAGAATCTAACGATTGCCGGGTGTTGCATTGCAGGATGCGATAAGCATGCCCGCACGATCGCCGCCCGGCGCGACAGGCGGCGCAGTCTGCAATGCTGGCTGGCAATTCGCCATTGACCTGGATCAGTAATCGATAAACCCCGCTGGCTTAGCATGCGTGCAGCAGCGACCGGCCTGTCCGGCGTCGCCTGCACCTTCTTCAGTCAACCCAGTGGCCACTTGTGAAAACTGCCAGCCCTCGCGGTACTTCCAACGCCCGACCGAGCAACAGTTGGATGGATTACCAGCCCAGCCGCTGGGGCGCGGGCTTGCAAACCCTGGCCGGGCTGCTGTGGCTGGTGCAGGCCGGCGTGCTGGCGTGGACGGTGCAAGGGTTGCTCGACGGGCGCGGCATGGCGGTGGTCTGGCCGGCGGCCGCAGCGCTGTTGGTGCTGGGCGTGTTGCGCACGCTGAGCGATGCCTGGGGCGGGCGCTTGCTGTACCGCACCGCGCGCCGGTACCTGAGCGCCTTGCGCCAGCAGGCGGTCACTGCGCTGGCCAGTCGTTCGCCGCTGGACACCCGGCGCGCGCCGTCGGGGCTGGCGGCCAGCGTGCTGGCCGAGCAGGCCGAAGCGCTGTTGCCTTACCTGCTGCGCTACCTGCCGGTGCGGCAGCGGCTGATGACCTTGCCTCTGGTGATCGTACTGGTCGTGGCCTGGTACAGCTGGGTCGCCGCATTGGTCTTGCTGCTGGCCGCACCGCTGATTCCGCTGTTCATGGCCCTGGTGGGCTGGCGCGCCAAGGCTGCCAGCGAGGCGCAGTGGGTCGAGATGGGCGGCATGAATGCTTTTCTGCTTGATCGCTTGCGCGGGCTGACCACCTTGCGCGCCTTCGACGCCGTCGATGCCACCGCCGAGCGCTTGCAGGCCTCGGCGCTGTCGCTGCGTCAGCGCACGATGCGCGTGCTGCGCATCGCCTTTCTATCCTCGGCGGTGCTGGAGCTGTTCTCGGCACTGGGCGTGGCGCTGGTGGCGGTGTACATCGGTTTTCATCTGCTGGGTTATCTGCCGTTCGGTGCCTGGGGCCAGACCTTGAGCCTGGGCCAGAGTCTGTTTGTGCTGCTGCTGGCGCCGAGCTTTTTCGAGCCGTTGCGCGACCTGTCGGCGGTCTGGCACGACCGCGCCGCCGGGGAGACCGCCTTGCAGGCACTGCGTGAGCTGAGCGAGCGCGGTACCGCCTTGCCGCCCAGCGCGCCGGCCGACCTGCAAACGCCTGCGTTGATGGTCTGTTTGCAGGATGCCAGCGTCAGCCATGCGGGGGCGGCGGCGCCTGCGTTCGAGCATCTGTCGTTGCGGGTGGCCAAGGGCGAACACCTGGCGATCACCGGGCCCAGCGGCAGTGGCAAGTCGACGTTGCTGGCGGCGATGGCCGAGCTGTTGCCCTTGCAGGCCGGCCGCCTGAGTCTCAACGTCGCGTCAGGTTACGTGGGCTGGATCGGCCAGAAGCCACATATCTTTGCAGGGTCTGTGCAACACAACGTGGCGCTGGGACGCCCCGGTGTGGGGCGCGAGGCCGTCGATGCCGCGCTGGCCCAGGCGTGTCTTGCGCAGGTCGAGCAGGCCCGCGCAGGCCAGACGCTGGGCGAGGGCGGGCTCGGCCTATCGGGTGGCGAAGCGCTGCGCCTGTCATTGGCGCGGGTCGCGGCTGATCCGTCGATCCGCCTGATCCTGGCCGATGAACCCACCGCGCACCTGGACCGCCAGACCGCACTTGAAGTCACTCAGGCACTGTTGCAACTGGCGCAGGGCCGCACGCTGATTGTCGCCACCCACGACCCGTTGCTGACGGCCGCGATGCAGCGTCAGGTGTCGATGCGGGCGCTAAGTCAGCCGGTTCGACCGGCTCTGCAACTTGATGAGGTGCTGCCATGAGCCTTCGCCCGCTCAAGACGTTGTTGCCGATCGCGCGGCTGTTCTGGCTTGAGCGCGGCGGCCTGCTGCTGGCCGGTGCGGCGCTGGCCGCCGTCACGGTGTTGTTCGGCATGGCCTTGCTGGGTTTGTCGGGCTGGTTTATCAGCGCCACGGCGATTGCCGGCCTGAGCGTGGCCACCGCGCTGGCGTTCGATGTGTTCATGCCCTCGGCAGGTATTCGCCTGTTCACCCTGGGGCGCACCGTCGCCCGTTACGGCGAACGGCTGGCGACCCACGATGCGACCCTGGCGGTACTGGCGGCGTTGCGCGTGCGGCTGTTTCTGGGCTGGGCGCAGCCGCAGGCCGCGCGGGAACTGGCCCTGCGCCCGGCGCGTTTGTTGTTCCGGCTAACGTGCGATATCGATGCACTGGACGCCTTGTACTTGCGCGTGCTGGTGCCGCTGCTGGCGGCGCTCGCCGCGACGCTGGCTGCGGCCCTCGCACTGGGGCTGATCCATGCCGGGCTCGGCCTTGCCGTGCTGCTGTTGATGAGCCTGACCACATTCATCGTGCTGCGCAGCACCTGGCTGGGTTCGTTGCGCCCGGCGCAGGCACGGGCGCGTGCCACTGAGACCTTGCGCGCGCAGACCGCCGACCTGGTGGCGGGGCAGACCGACTTGCTGATGGCTGGACGACTGGCTGCGCAGTGCCAGCTGATCCAGCACACCGATGCGCGCCTGGCGGACTTCGATGACCGGCTCAACCGCCTGGACAACCGCGCCGCAGTCGCCTTCGGCCTGCTGGGCAACGTGTTGCTGGCGTTGACCTTGCTGGTCAGCGGCTGGCTGGTGTCGATCAACGTCATTGAGGTGCCGGTCGCCGTGTTGGCGGTGCTGGTCGCGCTGACCATGACCGAGCCGCTGGCCGCCCTGCGTCGTGGCGCGCTGGAACTGGGCCGCACCACGCTGGCGGCCCGCCGCATCGGCCCGCAACTGAATGCCGGCTTGCAAACGACAACGCCCTGCGAGCCGCAGGCCGCCGAGTGCCAGGTGCAACTGCAGCAGGTTCAGGTCCGCCATCCGGGCGCGGCGCACGACTGCCTGCACGGCATTGATCTGCACATTCGGGCCGGCGAGCGGGTGGCGCTGGTGGGCAGCAGCGGCGCGGGCAAGTCATCGCTGATGGCTTTGCTGACCGGCGAACTGCAACCGCGTACCGGCACCTTGCGGGTCAACGGTGCCCACGGCTGGCTGACCCAGCGCACGGAATTATTTCAGGACAGCGTGCGCGACAACCTGCTGCTGGCCTGCCCGGATGCCTGCGATGAACAACTCTGGCAGGCCCTGCGCAACGCCGGGCTGGCCGATGCCCTGCGCGCCTGGCCCGATGGCCTCGATACGCCGCTGGGCGAGGGTGGCCTTGGCCTGTCCGGCGGTCAGGCCCGGCGTCTGGCGCTGGCGCGGCTGCTGTTGCGCGAGGCACCGCTGTGGCTGCTCGACGAACCCAGCGAAGGGCTCGACGCCGACACCGCCCGCGAGGTGCTCGATCAACTGAGCCGCCAGGGCAAGGGCCGCGCCTGGTTGCTGGCCACACATTTGCGCCGCGAGGCCAGGCTGGCCGACCGCCTGCTGGTGCTGCACGGCGGACGCATCGTCGCCCAGTGGCCACGCGGCAGTGGTGGATACAACGCCGTACTGGCCGGGCTACGCCCGACTGAGTGTCCCGACTCAACAACCCGTTTTTGATGATTTGAATGTAACCCCTTAGAGGAAAATGGCATGGACCTGGACATCGTCAGTCTGTCGCGATTGCAGTTCGCGCTGACCGCGCTCTATCACTTTTTATTCGTGCCGCTGACGTTGGGGCTGTCGATCCTGCTGGCGATCATGGAAACCATCTACGTGATGACCGGCCGGGTGATCTGGCGGCAGATGACCCGCTTCTGGGGCACGCTGTTCGGCATCAACTTCGCCATCGGCGTGTCCACCGGGCTGGTCATGGAGTTTCAGTTCGGCATGAACTGGAGCTATTACAGCCACTATGTCGGCGACATCTTCGGCGCGCCGCTGGCCATCGAAGGGCTGATGGCGTTCTTTCTCGAGGCGACCTTCATCGGTCTGTTTTTCTTCGGCTGGGACAAGCTGAGCCGGGTCAAGCATCTGGTCGTGACCTGGCTGATGGCGCTGGGTACCAACCTCTCGGCACTGTGGATTCTGATCGCCAACGGCTGGATGCAGAACCCGGTGGGTGCCGCCTTCAACCCGCAGACCATGCGCATGGAAGTCAGCGATTTCTATGCCGTGCTGACCAACCCGGTCGGCCAGGCCAAGTTCGTCCACACCGTGTCGGCCGGTTATGTCTGCGGCGCGATCTTCGTGCTGGGCATCTCGGCGCTGTACCTGCTCAAGGGCCGGCACGTCGATCTGGCCAAGCGCTCGATGACCGTGGCCGCCTCCTTCGGCCTGGCCGCTTCGTTGTCGGTGGTGGTGCTGGGTGACGAGAGCGGCTACCTGTCCAGCGAACACCAGAAAATGAAGCTGGCCGCCATCGAAGCCATGTGGGAAACCGAGCCTGCGCCGGCCGCGTTTACCGCCATCGGTTTCCCTGACCAGGACGCGCGGGAAACCCATTACGCGATTCACATTCCGTGGGTCATGGGCCTGATCGGCACCCGTTCGCTCGACACTGAAATGCCGGGCATCAAGGAGCTGGTGGTCAGCGCCGAGGCGCGTATCCGTCGTGGCATCCTGGCCTACGACGCGCTGGAAAACATCCGCGCCGAAGGCTCGACCACCACCATTTCACCGGCGCTTAAAGAGGCCTTCGAGGCCAACGGCAGCGAGCTGGGCTACGCCTTGCTGCTCAAGCGTTATGTCGACGATCCACGCCAGGCCAGCGATGCACAGATTGCCAAGGCCGCCTGGGACACCGTGCCGCAAGTGGCGCCGCTGTTCTGGTCGTTCCGGGTCATGGTTGCGCTGGGCATGTTTTTCATTGTGCTGACGGCGGTGTTCTTCTGGCTGTCGGCGCGTCATCGCCTGGAGCAGCATCGCTGGTTGCTGAAGCTGGCGGTGTGCGCGATTCCGCTGCCGTGGGTGGCCATCGAGGCCGGCTGGCTGGTGGCTGAATACGGTCGTCAGCCGTGGGTCATCGAAGGCGTGCTGCCCACCGCCGTGGCGGTCTCCAATCTTGGGGTCAAGACCCTGTTGCTGACCATCGCAGGCTTTGTCGCGATCTACAGCGTGCTGCTGGTGATCGAGCTCAAATTGATGATCAAGGCGATCAAACACGGCCCGGACCTTGAGCCGGAACAGCTGCACAGCGCCAGGCCGAGCCTGGCCTCGGTGGCCACCCGTCAACCTGTCTTCAAGCCTGCGGAGTAAACCCATGATCCTCCATGAGTTGCTGAACTACGACACCTTGCGTGTCATCTGGTGGGTGCTGCTCGGCCTGCTGCTGGTCGGCTTTGCCGTGATGGACGGCTTCGACCTGGGCACCGGCGCGCTGCTGCCGTTCATTGGCAAGACCGACATCGAGCGGCGCACGATCATCAACGCCGTCGGCCCGACCTGGGAAGGCAATCAGGTCTGGCTGGTGCTCGGCGGCGGCGCGATCTTCGCCGCCTGGCCGCAGTTGTATGCGGTGTCATTCTCCGGCTTTTATCTGGCGATGTTCGTGATTCTGGTGGCGCTGATCCTGCGCCCGGTCGCGTTCAAATACCGCAGCAAGCGCGAGTCGAAAACCTGGCGCAACGCCTGGGACTGGGCGCTGTTCGTCGGCGGCTTCGTGCCGGCGCTGATTTGCGGCGTGGCGGTGGGCAACGTGCTGATCGGCGTGCCGTTTCGTCTGACCCCTGAAATGCACATCCACTACGACGGCACCTTCTTCGGCCTGCTCAATCCGTTTGCGGTGCTGTGCGGGCTGGTGTCGGTGAGCATGCTGGTGACCCACGGCGCTGCCTGGCTGCGGATCAAGACCGATGGCGCCGTCGCCGCCCGCGCCCGCGCCGTGGGCAGCGTCAGCGCGCTGCTGACCGTGGTGCTTTACGCCGTGGCGGGCCTGGCGTTGTGGCAATGGATCGACGGCTACAGCATCACCTCGAGCATCAACCCGACCGGCCCGTCGAACCCGCTGTACAAGACGGCGGTGGTGGCCGAAGGCGTGTGGTTTCACAACTATGCTCAACACGGCTGGACCTTGATTGCGCCGGCGCTGGGCTTTATCGGCATGCTGCTGGCCTTCGTGCTGATGCGTGCGCGGCGCGACAACCTGACGATCCTGGCCAGCGGCCTGGGCATTGCCGGCATCATCGTTTCAGTGGGCGCCTCGATGTTCCCGTTCATCCTGCCGTCGACCGTCGATGCACGCTTCAGCCTGACCGTCTGGGACTCATCAAGCAGCCATATGACCCTGTTCATCATGCTGGTCAGCACTGCGATCTTCCTGCCGCTGATCGTGGCCTACACCACCTGGGTCTACAAAGTGCTGTGGGGCAAGGTCGATGTGGCCGGTATCGAAGACCCCAGCAAGCACGCTTATTAAGAGGAGATGACGTATGTGGTATTTCGCCTGGCTACTCGGCCTGCCGCTGGCCGCCGCCTTTGCCGTGCTCAACGGCATGTGGTTCGAGATGACTGAAGATAACGATGTGCGCCGTTCGTTACTGGGTGATATTCCTGACAACGACCGTTGAACCCATACCCGGAGCTGCCCCATGAAAATTGCCCTGTTCAGTGCCCAAGCCTACGACCGGCGCTTTTTCGACCAGGCCTTGCAACGGGATTTTTCACACTCGGGCTTTCAGCTCGCTTACCTCGCCCCGAGCCTGTGCGCCGACACCGTCGCCCTGGCTCAGGGCTTTGACGCCATTTGCGTGTTCGTCAACGATCAGCTCGACGTCACCGTACTCGAAGCGCTCAAGGCCTATGGCGTCGGCGCGATCCTGTTGCGTTGTGCAGGCTTCAACAACGTCGATCTGGACGCCGCCAGACGCCTGGGCCTGTTCGTCGCCCGTGTGCCCGGTTATTCACCGGAAGCGGTGGCCGAGCACACGCTGGCCCTGGTGATGACCCTCAACCGCCACACCCACCGTGCCTACAACCGCGTGCGCGAAGGCAACTTCATGCTCGACGGCTTGCTGGGTTTCAACCTGCACGGCAAGATCGTCGGGCTGATCGGCACCGGCCAGATCGGCCTGGCCACGGCGCGGATCTTCAAAGGCTTCGGCTGTCGGGTGCTGGGTTTCGACCCGTTCGAGGCCGAGGCTTTCAAGGCACTGGGCGAGTACGTGACGCTTGAGTATTTGCTGGCTGCATCGGACATCGTCAGCCTGCATTGCCCGCTGACCGAAAACACCCGCCACCTGATTCGCAGCGAAACCCTGGGCGTAATGAAGCCCGGCGCGATGCTGGTCAACACCTCACGCGGCGCACTGATCGACACCCTGGCGGTGATCGAAGCGCTCAAGTCCCGGCAACTTGGCGCACTGGCCATCGACGTCTATGAACAGGAAAGCCAGTTGTTCTTCAAGGACCGTTCCAGCGACCACATTGACGATGAGGTTTTCCTGCGCCTGACCACATTTCCCAATGTGCTGATTACCGGGCATCAGGGGTTCTTTACCGTTGAAGCACTGGAGCAGATTGCCGGGATTACGCTGGATAATTTGCAGTGTTTTGCGCAGGGTCTGGCGTGTGAGAACGCGTTGGTTTGATCGGGAAAAGGTCTACGCTTGCAAACGTGGATATCCATTGAGCTGCGCAGCCGAGGAGTTTGATTCATGGAGCCTGTAAATCCGCAAATCACTGACGCCGTTACCCAGTCCAACGTCAAGGTCGTGAGCGAAGCCCCGGCCATGGCGCTCAGCCCGCTGTACCAGTCCGTTTCCCACGCGACCTCGATCATGTTCCAGAACGCGGTCACGGCGCAGCAGCAACAGAACACCTTGGCCCAGGCCGCGGCCAATCAAGGCGTGATGCAGATCTATAACCTGGACACCAGCGCCGGAGCCAAGGGCACCGAGACAGTGGCGCAAGCGGGTATTGCCGATAACCTGACCAGTTTGTTGACGGTGCTCAAGGCGTTTGGTCAGGCGCCGAAATGAATCAGCTGTCGGTCATTTGATGAACGCGCTTGGGTCAAGGCTGTACGGTTGGGGTTATAACGCTCAAGCAACTAATGTCATCGGTGTATTGATCGGTCAGATCGCCGTTGAGTAAAAAGTGCAGTTGCTGTTGTGCGTCAAGGGTGGCCCAGAACCCGTCAGTTGCCAGCAACCACTGTTGAGTTGGATGGACAGGCCAGTGACTGATCTCTGGATCGCTAGACCGTCGGGCGCTAAAGCAGCGTGTCAGCCTGTGCCGTGAGGGTGCCCTAACAATTTCTGCATGACTGAGGTTGCCCTGCCAGTTGGCTTCGCAGTGGATGTTATTGAGCCAGTTGACCGTGTTGTCAGTTGTTATAAGCCCAAGACAGCAGTCGCCTTCATGAATGCTGAAAGCGGTGTCGCCCATCAGGCACAGCAACAGATAACTGCAGGCGGCTGTGGGGTATTGGTCACGTAATGTGTTCCGACATGCACTGATCATGTCAACGAGGGCGGCGGTCAGAGGCTCTGTGCCCAAAGTAGCGAGGGGTAATCGGCTGAATTCCTGAATGAGACAGGCGAGTAAGGCGCGAGCCAATTCGCCGCTCTGGGGATGGCTGCTGCTGCCATCGGCGATCAGATAAAGACTGGCGTGTTCGAGCTCGAGACAGGCAAAGGCATCACGGTTGTCGGCCGTTATGCTGCCCGTGCGTGTATGCCATTGCAGAGCTGCACGCATTCAGACTTTCACTTGGGCGATATGGCGCAAGCGCTGCCAGATAATCTCTTCACGCTCCGGATCACCGCGAGCAACATCTTGCACCAGGTAGCCGAAATCATTGTTGTCCAGCAGAGGCGCCAATGTGTTGGCCAGATAGCTGCGCAGCTCGACAGCCGTGCTGTCGACTTCCTCCGGCAGTTCCTCACGGCCGTTGACCAGATTGAGGATATCTTCAAGATCCTGGCTGGCCAGGGGATTCTGTGCCCCTCGCCCGTTGTAGGCTTCCAGCTTGCTGCCGAGGAAATAAGGGGGTGTGAACAAGCGGATTCGACACTCATTCGGGAGGGCATGCCATTGGGCTGTAGCCAGTCCGTCCTTGAACCAGCGGTTGTTGCAGCCTAGTAGATTGGCGGTGTCTGCATCCTCGGGCATGAAGTCGACCTTCAGTTCGCCCAGACGCATGCGGCAGATAACATCGTCCTGCGGCGATTGTCGAAAGCCTTTTTGTCGTAGTTGTTCGACCAGTTTTTGCCACTCCGGGTACCCGGTCAGATGAACGACCAGATCGACATCGTCAGTGTGACGCACGTCTTCCCGGCTGAGTTCGTCGGTCAGCAACAAGGCTGTCGTACAGCCGCCTACGAAGGCGACTTCCTGGCAAAGTTCCGGGCCGAGTGTCTGAGCAACGACTTCAAGCATTTGAATATTTTGTGCATAGCTCATGGCTGCAAAACCTTCTCGCGCAGAATCTTATTGGCCAGGTTGGCTTCCCTGGCATTACCCAGACGGATCGCGTCTATCAGTGCCAGATACTCATAAAGTCGCGGATCTTTCTTGACCGCACCGGGTACGGTCTTGAACAGCGGGACAATCGATTGGCCTTTGCGGTTACCGTAGGCATCCGGCCAGACAGGGATCAACTCACCGGCGCTCATCAATTTGTCCTGCAGGACCGGTGCTGAAAAGCCCGTCGGAATGCCGCGGACAATTTCTGCGGGCTTGACTGGAAATACATAGCGCAAGCCATGCTCAATAAAGCCCAGCAGCGCTTTACTGTTGACCCGTGGTAAGTGGGTGTGCGGGTCTGTTCTCAGCAAGCCGATTTGCTGGCAGCGCTTGAGTGCAGCGGCAATCTCGCTTTTGCTGATGCCCAGTGAAGCTTGCAGCGCTCGAACGGAATAACTGTCGTGATGCACGAGAGGATCCGGGTCTGATTGATCCTCCCAGCCCTGCCACCTTACGGCTGTATACGGATCGTTATCCTTGAGCAGTTCTCGCGTTTCGTTGTCACGTTTGCGTTGCAAGCGTTCGCCCTGCTCAAGGCAGATCAGTTTAATCAACAACAGAACGTCTTGACTCTTCATTTCTATCTCGGCTAGGCGCTGTCCGCTGTCCTGGGACTGAGGACAGTCTAGGCGCGTATGTGCTCCATCTGTCAAATACTTCAGGAGTGTGATTTCGCGCCAATCCCACACGACAATCCTCTTGTAATGACCGTTCGTCTGCCAAACTGCACTTGAAGGCCTGTGAGATTTCCAACGAATACCTACACCAGACTCAGAGGTACGTATGGAACATCAAGAACTGGAACGCGAAGTACTGACCCGCCTGCTGCATGCCCATCCCAGTGGTCTGGGAAAGGAAATCCTGGATAACTACCGGGGCGAAAAGGCGGTGGTGGAAGTGATCAGGCGTTTCCAGCACGAGAATTTCATTCACGGCACCCCGGTCGATCCGAAAACCTCGGCGCTGGAGTTTCCGATCAAGCTGACCAGTGCTGGCGTTGATGAGGCCAAGAAGCTGGACGCTGCGTGAGTCTGATGGATTTATTCGTTTTCTGAATGCACGCAAACAAAAAAGGCCCAGGTTTTCACCTGGGCCTTTTTTCACATATGTGGCGCACCTGACGGGATTCGAACCCATGACCCCTGCCTTCGGAGGGCAGTACTCTATCCAGCTGAGCTACAGGTGCAATGCGGGCGCCATAATACTCATCAATGGCCCGTGCGTCCATGCTGGCGAGCATGCGTTGTCAATTTCGCACACTTTCTTGCCTGAACCTGCCATTCATCCCCAAAGCGCCTGCCCATCGCTGCCAATCCGTTCTTTTTTCTGAACGCCCTATTGTCCTTTACTGCCACAATCCCTAGGATTCGTTTGAGATTTCAAACGCTCCTGTTCAGCCTTCCTGCCTGTTAAGCTTCGTGCGCCAGGATACGGCGAATAAAAAACCTTAGTGGTGCCCTGTGACGGCGCCATTTCTATATCAGCCCGCTCCGCGTCTGCGCGGTGCTATTCAGGAGGCCGACATGCAGCTCAAGGATTCCAAACTGTTCCGCCAGCAAGCCTATATCAATGGTGCCTGGCTGGACGCAGACGGTGGCCAGACCATCAAGGTCAACAACCCGGCCACCAACGAAGTGCTGGGCACCGTGCCGAAGATGGGCGCTGCCGAGACTCGTCGTGCCATCGAAGCCGCCGACAAGGCGCTGCCGGCCTGGCGTGCACTGACCGCCAAGGAACGTGGTGCCAAGCTGCGTCGCTGGTACGAGCTGATGATCGAGAACCAGGACGACCTGGCTCGCCTGATGACCCTGGAGCAGGGCAAGCCGCTGGCTGAGGCCAAGGGCGAGATCGCTTATGCCGCCTCGTTCATCGAGTGGTTCGCTGAAGAAGCCAAGCGCGTCTACGGTGATGTGATCCCGGGCCACCAGCCGGACAAGCGCCTGATCGTGCTCAAGCAGCCGATCGGTGTCACCGCCGCGATTACCCCGTGGAACTTCCCTGCCGCGATGATCACCCGCAAGGCCGGTCCTGCGCTGGCCGCCGGTTGCACCATGGTGCTCAAGCCTGCTTCGCAGACTCCGTATTCCGCGCTGGCCCTGGCTGAGCTGGCCGAGCGTGCCGGCATTCCGGCTGGCGTGTTCAGCGTGATCACTGGCAGCGCGGGCGAAGTGGGCAGCGAGCTGACCGGTAACCCGATCGTGCGCAAGCTGTCGTTCACCGGCTCCACCGAGATCGGTCGCCAGTTGATGGCCGAATGCGCCAACGACATCAAGAAAGTGTCGCTGGAGCTGGGCGGCAACGCGCCTTTCATCGTGTTCGACGATGCCGACCTGGACAAGGCAGTTGAGGGCGCGATCATCTCCAAATACCGCAACAACGGTCAGACCTGCGTCTGCGCCAACCGCATCTATGTGCAGGAAGGCGTGTACGAGGCGTTCGCCGAGAAGCTCAAAGTCGCTGTGGCCAAACTCAAGATCGGTAACGGTCTGGAAGAGGGCATTACCACCGGTCCGCTGATCGATGAAAAAGCCGTGGCCAAGGTCAAGGAACACATCGCCGATGCCCTGAGCAAAGGCGCGAAAGTGCTGTCGGGCGGTAACAGCCTGGAAGGCACGTTCTTTGAGCCGACCATTCTGGTCAACGTGCCGAAGAACGCCGCGGTTGCCAAAGAAGAGACCTTCGGCCCGCTGGCGCCGCTGTTCAGCTTCAAGGACGAGGCCGAAGTGATTGCCTTGGCCAACGACACCGAGTTCGGTCTGGCGTCGTACTTCTACGCGCAGAACATGAGCCGTGTGTTCCGTGTGGCTGAAGCGCTGGAATACGGCATGGTGGGTATCAACACCGGCCTGATCTCCAACGAAGTGGCGCCGTTTGGCGGCATCAAGTCCTCGGGCCTGGGCCGTGAAGGCTCCAAGTACGGCATCGAAGACTACCTGGAAATCAAATACCTCTGCCTGTCGGTTTAACCGCGGCCGAGTGCTTCACAACCGATGGGGCGCGAGAGCGACGCTTCATCGGTTTTTGCGTTGTACACGTAGGGTCTGTTGCCGTTTCAGCGCAGATCGCGTTGCCGCGCAAAATCGTGTCAGGCAAGGCGCAGGACGAAGAAAATGGTCACTCCATTTTCAAGTTCTGCAACGCAGCATGGCGCGATTTTGCGCGCAACCCGCAGGGCCGTGACTGTTTTGTCGCATGCTGCTATCGAGTCTTACTCTTTTGTTTTCGACAAAGCAGGCCTCGGCGCGGTTGTGATGAAACGGTAACAGACCCTAAATATGGTGGCCGGAAGGCCGCGCCAGTCGATCATCGCATGCTGGCCCGGTTGTCTCCCGCCGCTGAATCCTTGAACCACGCCGACGATGAACGGCGAATGAGGAACTCATGAGCAAGACCAACGAATCCCTGCTGCAACGCCGTGCCGCCGCTGTCCCGCGTGGCGTAGGCCAGATCCACCCGATCGTCGCCGAGCGCGCTGAAAACGCCACCGTATGGGACGTCGAAGGCCGTGAATACATCGACTTCGCGGGCGGCATTGCGGTGCTGAACACCGGTCACCTGCACCCTAAAGTGATCGCCGCCGTTCAGGAACAGCTGACCAAGCTGACCCACACCTGCTTCCAGGTGCTGGCCTATGAGCCGTACATCGAGCTGTGCGAAGAAATCGCCAAGCGCGTGCCGGGCGACTTCGCCAAGAAAACCCTGCTGGTGACCTCGGGCTCGGAAGCTGTTGAAAACGCCGTCAAGATCGCCCGTGCTGCCACTGGCCGTACCGGCGTGATCGCGTTCACCGGCGCTTACCACGGCCGCACCATGATGACCCTGTCGCTAACCGGCAAGGTCGTGCCGTACTCCGCTGGCATGGGCTTGATGCCTGCTGGCGTGTTCCGCGCCCTGGCACCGTGCGAGCTGCACGGCGTGAGTGAAGACGAGTCGATCGCCAGCATCGAGCGCATCTTCAAGAACGATGCCCAGCCACAAGACATCGCTGCGATCATCATCGAGCCGGTGCAGGGCGAAGGCGGTTTCTACGTCAACTCACCAGCGTTCATGGGCCGCCTGCGCGCCCTGTGCGACCAGCACGGCATTCTGTTGATCGCCGACGAAGTGCAGACCGGCGCCGGTCGTACCGGTACCTTCTTCGCCACTGAACAACTGGGCGTTGTCCCGGACCTGACCACCTTCGCCAAATCGGTCGGCGGTGGCTTCCCGATCTCCGGCGTGTGCGGCAAGGCCGAGATCATGGACACCATCGCTCCAGGCGGCCTGGGCGGCACCTATGCCGGCAGCCCGATTGCCTGTGCCGCGGCCCTGGCCGTGCTGAAAGTGTTCGACGAAGAAAACCTGCTGGCGCGCTCCAACGCAGTCGGCGAAACCCTGAAAGCCCGCCTGCGCCAGATCGCTGAAAAGCACAAGGTCATCGGCGATGTGCGTGGCCTGGGTTCGATGGTTGCCATCGAGCTGTTCGAAAACGGCGACCACAGCAAGCCGGCGGCCGAACTGGTCGGCAAGGTCGTGGCCCGTGCGCGCGAAAAAGGCGTGATCCTGCTGTCGTGCGGCACGTACTACAACGTGATCCGCTTCCTGATGCCTGTCACCATTCCTGACGAGCAACTGGAAAAAGGCATTGCCCTGGTCGCCGAGTGCTTCGACGAACTGGCTTGATGCCTGACGCTTGAATAAAAAACCCGCTTCGGCGGGTTTTTTTACAGGCGCGTCCTATACAGGCACGTCAGGCCGACAGCGCCTGCAACCGGCACATCAGCAATTCCCGAAACCGCAAGGCTTGCGGCGACAGGGGTTTGTAGCTGTTGTGGATCACCGCGATATCAATGCTTTCGCTGGTCACAAACGGCCTGACCTGTAGCTCTGGGATCAGGTTGTCGGAGATGGCGATGGCGTCGACCACAGCGACTTCGCCGCTGGCACGGCTGAAGAGGCTGGCGATCAGCCCGGAGCGCACTTCAAGGCCGATGTTCAAGTGCGGCAACGCCTCGCCATAGACCTTTTCTTCGCTGATGCCGTACAGCTCTTGTAGCGGCACTGAAATCAGCCGGTGGCCGATCAGGTCGTGCGGGGTGATCGAGGCATGGCTGGCCAGTGGGTGCGACGGCGACATGATGCACACCAGCGGGCAACTGAAACGGGCATGCACGGTGATGCTCGGGTGGTTGACCTCAAAGGTGGTGATGCCGATGTCGACGATCTTTTCTGCCACCGCATCGATCATGCCGGCGGGCAGCGGCAGGATGACCTTGACCTGCAGTTCGGGCCGTTCCTTGACCGTGTCGGCCACGCTTTGCGGCACCACGGTCATGCCCAGGCTGGGCGAGGCGGCGATGTACAGGTTGCCCTTGTCCGGGTTGGCCAGCTCTTTGGACAGCGCGTGGACTTTCTCGACATTGCGCCACAGCCGATCAACCTCCTCATACAACTGCCGCGCTTCAGTGGTGGCGACCAGCCGGCCCTTGACCAGCTCGAACAGCTTCAAACCGGTGCGCTGCTGGGTATGACTGAGCATCTTGCTCACGGCCGATTGCGAGATATGCAGCAACTCGGCAGCGCCTGCAATGCTGCCAGTGAGCATGATGGCGCGAAACACTTCCATTTGACGAAGATTCATACGGTGTCCCGGGACGACAGGGGATCAAGCGACGCTGGAGTTTACCCGGGAACGCAACTGACCGACATGCACCGTGATGCAAACACGACCTCGGCGTAGGAGCGCGTTTACCGGAATGCCGGACCACCGCGACCGGCTGCGTTAGCAGTCGTAAATTTTTGGCGGTTCATCAATTTTTATGGCCGCTCCGCGCCCAGTCGCGGGCAAGCGCGCTCCTACAGGTGGTGGTTTTCTTGAAATCCATATATGCAAAAAAAGAATATCCATATGCCTTTATATAGCCTTGAGCAAAGGTTAATGGTGGCCTTCAAATATTCAATTTATAGACTGGCCGCGCGCCAGTAGATTGCACGCACCCGGCTGGCACGCTCTGCAACAGATCCGGAAGATTTATCGCACGCATGGCGCCAGGGACTGGCCCGCTCGCCATTTTTCAACCTTCATTCAGGTGTGTCTCACCCACAGCCGAGCCCTGCGGGCAGGCCGTGCCATGTCAGGTGCTGTCTTCATGAAAACCAAGAACCGTTTTGTTGTAAGCCCGTTGTCAGTGGCTATTTTCGGCGTTGTTGCCAGCCTGAATGTGCACGCGGCCGAGCCTGTCGATCAGGATAACCAGCTGAGTGCCGTAGTCGTGACCGGCACCCGCGCCGATAACCGCACCGAAGCCGAGTCGATGCAGCCTATTCAGGTGGTCTCGGCCAAGGCCCTGCAAGACAGCGGCAGCAGCGAGCTGGGCGAGGCGTTGTCGCGGCTGATTCCGTCGCTCAACTTCCCGCGTCCGGCCAGCTCCGGGTTCAGTGGCATCACCCGGCCTGCGCAAATGCGCGGCCTGGCGCCGGATCAGGTGCTGGTGCTGGTGAACGGCAAGCGCCGCCACACCAGCGCGCTGCTTAATACCAACGTCACCCAGGGCCGCGGCTCGGCGCCGGTGGACCTCAACACCATTCCGGTGTCGGCCATCGATCATGTCGAAGTGCTCAGCGACGGCGCCTCGGCGCGTTATGGCTCCGATGCCATCGCCGGTGTGATCAACATCATCCTCAAGAACGAAGCCTACGGCGGCCAGGCCACCACCAGCCTCGGCCAGACCACCAAGGGCGACGGTATCCAGCGTCACCTGGACGCCGATGCCGGTTTCGCCCTTGGCGAGCAGGGCGCCTTGCACCTGAGTTTCGATGGCAATTCCAACGATTTCACCAGCCGCGCCGGACGTGACCTGCGTAACCCCGGCGCACCGGGTTATGGCGACACCACCTATCGGTTGGGCGATCCAGAGGTCAAGAACGGCAAGCTGTTGATCAATGCCGATTACAACCTGACCGATGAGCTGACCGCCTACGGTGTGGCGTCCTACAACCGCGCCGACGGCAGCACCTGGGATGCCTACCGCAACGGCCGCGCCTCGGTGTACGACGCGCAGGCCTACGCCAATGGCTACCGCCCGACCCTGCATTCGGAATCCGAAGACCAGACGCTGTTGCTCGGCCTCAAAGGCCAGGTGGTCGGCTGGAACTGGGACGCCAGCGTCAACTACGGGCAGAACGAGATGGAGTTCTATACCCGCGACAGCCTCAACCGTTACCTCTTCCGTGACACCGGCAGCCGCCAGAGCGATTTCTACGATGGCACGCTCAAGAGCAGCCAGGCGGTCTACCAGCTCGACTTCAGCAAGGAAATCGACACCGGCCTGCTGCCCAACCCGCTGTCGGTGGCGTTCGGTGTCGAATACCAGCACCAGACCTACAAGGAAAGCAGCGGCGAAGCGTCGTCGTATTACGGCACCGGCGCCGAAGGCTTTTCCGGTTTCCGCGACACCGACAGCGGCAGCTATCGCCGCGATCTGGTCGGCCAGTACATCGACCTGGAAACCAACCTGACCGAGAAATGGCGCGCCTCGGTGGCCCTGCGTCACGACAGCTCGAATGACTTTGGCGGCGCGACCACCGGCTCCCTGTCGAGCCGCTACGACTTCACCCCGCAAGTCGCCGTGCGTGGCAGCCTGTCCACCGGCTACCGTGCGCCATCGCTGGCCCAGCAGCATTATTCGGCGACCACCAGCGCGCTGAACACCTCGATCAACGCCTATCAGGACCAGCGCACCGCCTCGGTCGACGACCCGGTGGCGCGCCTGCTCGGGGCCGAAGACCTCAAGCCCGAGAAGTCGCAGAACATCAGCGCCGGTCTGGTGCTGCAACCGTTCGATGACTTCACCGCGACCGTAGACTTCTACCACATTGCCATCGACGACCGGATCACCCTGTCGAGCAACCTCAACGTACAGAACGCCGCCGCGCAGAACTTCCTGGTGGCCAACGGTGTGCAGCGTGACCTGTATCAGTCGGTGCGCTACTTCACCAACGCGGTCGACACCACCACGCGCGGTGTCGATGTGTCCGGGCAGTACCGCTGGCGCTTCGATAACGGCGGCCGTTTGAACAGCTCGGTCGGCTATTCCTACAGCCAGACCCGCGTCACCGACGTCAAGGAAAACCCGGCGGTGCTCAGCCAGAACGGCCTGAACCTTGAGCGCATCGACCGTCGCGACCGCTATGGCGTGCTCACCGACAGCGCGCCGCGCAGCAAGCTGTCGCTGAGCAACGACTACAGCCTGGGCGACTGGAGCTTTCACAGCAATCTGGTGCGCTACGGCAGCTTCGTGGCGGTCAGCAACAGCGGCCCTGAGTTCGACCAGCGTTATGCGGCCAAGTGGGTGCTCGACCTGTCGACCAGCTACCGCATGCAGGACTGGCTGTTCACCGTGGGCGGCGACAACGTCACCGACGCTTACCCGGACAAACGCAACAGCCTCAACAACCCGGGCCATCAGAACGTCAACTACATCTCGTATTCGCCTTTCGGCATGAATGGGGCGTTCTATTACGTGAAGGCTTCGTACCAGTGGTAAGAAGCACCTTGGCCGGGCTGGCAGCCAGCGTGCTGCTGGCCCTGGCCGTCAGTTTGCCGGCCCATGCAGGCCCGGTGTTGCAGCGCATCGCCGAGCGCGGTGTGCTGACGGTGTGCAGTAACGTCGAGAACCGCCCGTTCGCGTATCTAAGCCCTTCGGGGCAGGCGACAGGTTTCAATCTCGATCTGGCCGAAGACATCCGCGTGCGGCTGTCGGCCGATCTGCAACGCCCGCTGCGCCGCGAGACCGTCGCGACCAGCGGTGCCAACCGGGTGCCGTTTCTCGATCAGGGCAAATGCGACCTGATCATCACCGGCTACAGCGTGACGCCGGCGCGGCAGCGGCTGGTGGACTTTATCGAACCCAACTTCTACAGCTCTGGTGCCGTGTTGCTGGCGCGCAAGGACCGCAACGTCAGTAGCTGGGAAAGCCTTCGCGGTCAGGCGGTGTGCAGCAGCCACGGCTCGACCTACAACCAGGCGGTGGCCGAGCGTTATGGCGTGCGCATTCTGGCGTTTGCCGGGCTGACCGAAAGTGCCCAGGCGCTGCGTGACCAGCGTTGCGTCGGTCAGGTCATGGACGAAGCCGTGGCGCGCTTGCGGCTGCTCAATCAGCGCGAGTGGGCGGATTACGAGATCAAGCTGCCGACCATTCTGGAGTCGCCGTGGAGCATGGCCATCGCCCATGGCGACCCGGAATTTCGTGCAATGCTCGACGGCTATGCCCGCGCCTGGCGCGAAGAAGGGCTGATCGAGGCGCTGGAGAACCGCTATGGCTTGCCGCACAAGCCGGTGCTGGCAGTGGCCGCACCGGTTGCGATCGGCCTGGACGAGCAGGGCGTGCCGCTGATGTTCCAGCGCATCGCCGAGGACTTTCGCCAGCTCAACCGTGACACCGGCTGGAATTTTCCGGTGTTCTACGAGGGCTGGTCGGCGCAGCAATTCATTAACGGCATCGGCCTGACCCTGAAACTGGCGCTGATCTGCATCGTCACCTCGTGCCTGATCGGCCTGCTCGGTGCGCTGGCCATGCGCGGCCCGCGCGTGCTGCGCTGGACGGTACAGGGCTATGTCGAACTGTTGCGCAACACGCCGAGTCTCGCGCAGTTGTACTTTCTGTATTTCGGCATCGGCACGCTACTGCGCGACGGCCTGCCCGGCGCGCAATTGCCCTGGTACGCCGATGCATTCGGCCTGGCGGTGCTGTGCATCAGCCTGCATTACGGCGCCTTTGCCGTCGAAATCTTCCGCGCCGGCTTCAAGGCTGTGCCCGAGACCACCCGCGAGGCGGCGCTGGCCCTGGGTTATGGCCGCTGGGGACGCATGTGGCATGTGCAGTTGCCGATTGCCTTGCGCGCCAGCCTGCCGGCGTTGGGCAACAACATGGTGCAACTGATCAAGGGCACCTCGATTGCTTACGCCGTGGCCGTGCCCGAGGTGCTCTACAGCGCGCAGGAGCTGTGGAACGAACGCAATAACGTGGTGGAAATGATGCTGCTGGTGCTGGCGACCTACCTGGCGTTGATGGCGATACTGGCCTTGCTGCTCGACCGCCTGGAGCGGCGCTTGCGCCTGCCGGGGGTGAGCCTGTGAGTGTGTTTGCCGATCTGCTGCCGTGGTTGCCGATGCTCGGCCGTGGCTTTGTGGTGAATCTGGGCATGGGCGTGGCGGCGATGTTGCTGGCATGCCTGGCCGGTATTGCGCTGGGCGCCGCGCAACTGGCGCCGATGGCCTGGCTGCGTGTACCGGCCAGGGTGCTGACCCAGTTGCTGCGCAATTCGCCGTGGCTGGTGGTGATGTTCTTTGTCATGCACCTGCTGCCGTATGAGCTGCGGGTGTTTGACGCGCGGCTGGCGATTCCCGGCTGGCTCAAGGCGGTCGTGGCGCTGGCGCTGCCGGCCACCGGCAACCTGGCGGAAATCGTTCGCGGCGGCCTGCGGGCCATTCCGCTGGCGCAATGGGAAGCGGCTACCGCGCTGGGTTATGGACCGCTGGCGCGTTTGCGTCAGGTCATTTTGCCTCAAGCGTTGCGACAGATTCTGCCGCCGGCGCTGGGCCTGTATTGCGTGGTCACCATGTCCACCGCGCTGGCCAGCCTGGTCGGTGTCGGCGAGGCGCTGGCGGTGGCCCGCGAGATTCTCGCCGCCGAGGCGCGTACCGATTTGCTGCTGCCGGTCTACGGTGTGGTGCTGGCCGCGTTCTTTTTCTACATCTTTCCCCTTTCGTTGCTGGCGCGCGCTCTGGAGCGCCGCTGGGCCCGCTGGTAGGTGACGTGTTGAACAAACGACTCTTGAATGACCCGTTCATCAAGCTGCAGGGCGTGACCAAGTCTTTTGGCCGCACGCCGGTATTGCAGGGCGTGGACCTGGCCGTGGGGCGCAGCGAAGTGGCCTGCATCATCGGTCCGTCCGGCTCCGGTAAAAGCACGGTGCTGCGCTGCATCAATGCCTTGACCGCACTCGACAGCGGCTCGATCCAGGTGGCCGGAGTGCGCGTCGACGACCGCCGGCTGGACGCGCAGGCGCTGCGCCGTCGGGTCGGCATCGTGTTTCAGGGCTACAACCTGTTCCCGCACCGCACCGTGCTGCAAAACGTGATGATGGCGCCCATTCAGGTGCTGGGCCGCGAGCGCGGCGAGGTCGAGGTTCAGGCCCGTGCGCTGCTGGCCAAGGTGCGCCTGGACGGCAAGGAGAACGCCTACCCCGGCGAACTGTCCGGCGGCCAGCAGCAGCGCGTGGCGATTGCTCGCAGCCTGTGCATGCAGCCCGAGGTCATGCTGTTCGACGAAGTCACCGCCGCGCTGGACCCGGAGACGGTCAAGGAAGTGCTGACGGTGATTCAGGAGATTGCCGCCGAGGGCATGACCTGCCTGCTGGTCACCCACGAGATGCGCTTTGCCCGCCAGGCCGCTGATTACGTGTTCTTCATGGATCAGGGCCGCGTGGTCGAGCATGCCGACGCCGAAAGCCTGTTTGATCGCCCGCAGGACCCGCGCACGCAGGCCTTTCTGGACAAAGTGCTATGAGCCAGGCCTTGCTGGGCCAGCGCTTGCAGACCGGTGGCCGACCGGCATTGCGGGTCGATGTCGCGGTGGTCGGCGGTGGCGCGGCGGGCGTGGCCGCAGCATTGGCGGCCGCCGAGTGCGGGCGCACGGTGGCGTTGATCGAGGATTACGGTTTTCTCGGCGGCACCGCGACCGTGGCCGGCGTGCAGTCCTATTGCGGCTTCTACACCCGCGGGGACGCGCCCGAGCAAGTGGTCGCCGGCATGGGCCAGCGCGTGCTCGATGGCTTGCAGGCCATGGGCCTGGACATCGCCCCGGTGCAGCAAAGCTCTGGCAACTGGATCATCCTGCTCGACCCCGAACGCCTGAAGCGGGTGCTGGATCGTCTGGTCGAAGACGCCGGCATTCGCAGCCTGCTGCATTGCCGGGTGGTGGCCACCGATTTGCAAGGCGGCAAGATCCAGACGTTGCTGTGCAGCGACCCCGACGGGCTGTTTCAGGTCGAGGCGCGCTCGGTGGTCGATGCCACCGGCAATGCCAACATCGCCGCCATGATCGCCCCGCAAAGCGTGCGCCCGCGCATTCAGGCCGCCACGCTGACCGCGCGCATCACCTCGGTCGATACCGCCTGCCAATGGACCCGCAGCGACCTGCAAGCGGCGGCTGCCGATTACCGGCAACGTACCGGCCATCCGTTGGCGCGGGCCAATGGCGGCTTCTTTGTGCGCCTGCCGTGGTCCAACAGTTACTGGGCAATGATGGTCGATGTCGATTTACCCGACTGCACCAGCCCCAGCCTCAGTCGTGCCGAAACCGAAGCCCGGGCGATTGCCCACGATTACCTTGATTCCCTGCGCCGCGTAGTGCCCGGTTTTGCCAAGGCGCAACTGGAAGTCAGCGGCCCGCGCCTGGGCATTCGCGGCACCCGCAGTGTGCGCTCGCAGCAGGACGTACGCGCCTGCGACCTGCTCGAAGCGCGGCGCCGCGCCGATGGCATTGCCCGTTCCGGCTGGCCCTGCGAACTGCACCCGTGCCCTGGCGTCACCGAATACCAACCGATTGCCGGCGACGGCTGGTTTCACGTGCCCTACGGCGCGCTGATTCCCGACGGCTGCTGCAACCTGTGGCTGGCCGGCAGTTGCATCGGCGCCGACGACGAGGCTTTCGGCTCGATACGGGTCATGGGCTGCGCCTTTGCCACCGGGCATGCGGCCGGCGTCGCGGCGGCCTTGTCCTGCGGTCTGGCGCAGCGTGCGCCGCTGGCGGCGATCAAAACCACCTTACTGGAACAAGGAGCGATCCTGTGATGACGCACGACAGCCCGGTGCGCCGGGTACTGGTCACCGGCGCCGCCAGCGGCATTGGCCGCGCCGTGGCCCTGGCGTTTCTTGAACAAGGCAGCGAGGTGATCGGTTGGGACCTGGAGTCCGGGTCGGTCAGTGAATACCCGGTCCATAGCGTCGATATCCGCGACCCGGACGCGCTGCGGCGTGCTGCGGTCGGGCTGGAGCGCCTTGATGTATTGGTCAATTGCGCCGGCATTGCCCGGCGCGGGCATGCGGCGACCTTGTCGGTCGAGGACTGGCAGGCGGTGATCGACACCAACCTGAGCGGCACGTTTTACGCTTGCCAGGCCGCGTTTCCCGCACTCAAGGCGTCCGGCGACGGGCTGATCATCAATATCGGCTCGTTTGTCGCCCATCGTGCCGGCCCTGGCCGTGCCAGTTATGTGGCGAGCAAGGCCGGCGTGGTCGCGATGACCCAGGTGCTGGCGCTGGACTTTGCCGAGTCCGGCATTCGCGCCCTGTCGGTCAGCCCCGGTTACACGCGCACCGACATGGTCGACAGGGCGCTGCAGGCCGGGCGGCTCGATGAGCAACATCTGCTGTCGCGCATTCCGGCGCGGCGCCTGGCGCAACCGAACGAAATCGGCCGGGCGGTACGTGCCCTGGCCGATCCTGCTTTTCAATACGCCAACGGCAGCGACTTTGTGATCGACGGCGGCATCATGGCAAACGGTGTGGATTAATGGCGATGGCAACGATAGATGGGCAAACGACAGACCGGAAAACGACAGACCAGCAGTGGACCGACAATCATCTGGCCCTGCTGGCGGCGCCGCTGCCGGCGCAGACGGCGGCCATTCTCGGCCTGCTGGTGGCCGACACCGTGGCGATTGCCAGCCATGCCCGGCGCAAGCAACTGGGCGGCACGCAGGTGGACCAGGCGCTGGTGCAGGCACAAACCGCCGGCTGCTTGGTATGGGGCGCGGACTTTACGGCCAGCGCCAGCGAGGCTGCGTTTCTCAATGGTTGCGCGGCCGAGGCGCTGGATTTTCAGGAGGTGCTGATCAATCCGCGCAATAACGGCCATGCGGCGGTGGTCATCGTGCCGGCGCTGCTGGCCCTGGCCGAGCAGCGCGGTATCGGCGGCGAGCGCTTGCTGCGTGCGTTGTGGATCGCCTTTGCGGCCAATGTCAGCCTGGCGCAGGCCCTGGGCCGTTCGCACCGCACCGGGCAGGCCGGCTTTCGCACCACCTCACTGATCGCACCGATTGCCGCCAGCCTCGGCGCGGCGGCCTTGATCAGCGACGATCACGCGCTGGCCCTGCATGCCGCCGCGATCACCGCCACGACCTTGAGCGCAGGATTGCTCTCGGCCCTGTCGCCCAAGGTCGGTAGCTACAGCCTCGACAAGGACCTGGCCGTGGGCCTCAGCGCACGCAATGCCCTGCAATCGGTGCTGCTGGCCGAGGCCGGCGCGACCGGGCCGAAGACGCCGTTGACCGGCGAACATGGCTGGCTGGCCAGCTTCGGGTTCGATTCGGCGCAACCTGAGCAACTGTTGATCGATCCGTTGGCGGTGGACCTTGCGGCCTATGCGATCAAGGCCTACCCGGCCTGCTTCGGTTGCCAGTCGGCGATCCGCGCCGCACTGGAAGGCGGCGCCGCGCTGGACCTGGCGCAAGTCACCCGCGTGCGCGTGGAGGTCAATCAGGGCAGCGCCAGTTCGCTGTCGACCCGCGTCATCGGCAATCACCTGGCGGCGCGCTTCAGCCTGCCGTACGCGGTGGCCAGCGCGCTGGTGCGCCAGCGTTCGGTGCTGGAGGACTTCGAGCCGGCAGCGATTGAGGACGCGCAGGTGCTGGCGTTCATGCCGCGTATCGAGGTGGTCGCCAGCCCCGAACTGACCGCGCAGCAACAGGCGACCGGCGGCTTTCCGGCCGTGCTGGTGTTTTATCAGGGCGAGCGTGAAGTGGCGCGGCTCAGCCGCTCCGGGCCGTTCGATGGCCTGGATGCCGAGGCACGGCAGGCGCGGTTCGAAGACAAATTGCAGCAGCTGTGCGAGGCACCGTTGCGCGAGCAATTGCTTGGGCTGCTTAGCGCGCCCCAGACTATCGCGCAGCTGTTTGGGCGCGCCCTGTGAGGTGCCGCGCCTGGCTGGCGACCGGGGTGTGGTTGTGTGCGCTGTCGGGTATGGCAGACGCACAGGCCGCGCCGGTTTCCGAACAGGCGCTGGCGTTGCATCAGCGCTTGCTGGTGCTCGACAGCCACATGGACACCGCGCGGCAACTGGTGCGGCCGGGCTGGGACATTCGGCAACGGCATGACGTTGCCAGCGACCTGTCGCAGGTCGACTTGCCGCGCATGCTGGAAGGCGGACTGGATGGCGGCTTCTGGGCCATCTATACGCCGCAGAACGAGCGCAGCGTGGCAGGGCGTGCGCAGGATGCCGCCTATGGCTTGTCGCAATTGCTGCGCCTGCGCGACCTGACCGAACGTTATCCACACCAGTTCGGCCTGGCGCTGAGCGCAGACGATGCCCGGCGCATTGCCGCTGCCGGCAAGCGCGTGGTGTTCATCAGCATGGAAAATGCCCAGCCACTGGCGGCCGATCCGGCGTTGCTGGCCACCTATCAGCGTCAAGGCCTGCGCATGCTCGGGCTGGTGCACAGCAGCAACAGCGACCTGGCCGACTCGGCCACCGCCATCGGCGAATGGCATGGGCTGAGCCCGACGGGCCGCGAACTGGTGCAGCGCGCCAACTGCCTGGGCGTGCTGCTCGATGCCTCCCATGCGTCGGACCAGGCATTCGATCAGATGCTTGAACTGTCGCAGGCGCCGATCATTCTTTCGCACTCGTCCAGCCGGGCTATCAACCCTCATCCGCGCAATATCGACGATCAGCGGCTGTTGCGACTCGCGGCGCGCGGCGGGGTCATTCAGGTCAATACCTACAGCAGCTACCTGTCGGCGCAAAAGGCCGACCCACGCCGCGACATCGCCTTGCGCCCGCTGTACACCCGTTTGCGGCAGATGGCCGCGCTGACTCAGCCTGAGTTCAGTGAGCTGGCCGTACAGATCGCCGAGGTCGAGCGCCAGTACCCCAAACCGCAGGCCAGCCTCGACGACTTCATGCAGCACCTGTTGCATGTACTGGAACTGGTGGGGCCTGAACATGTCGGAATCGGTGCCGACTGGGACGGTGGCGGCGGGCTGGCCGACCTTGCGGATGTGGCGCAATTGCCGCGCATCACCGAGCGTCTGTTACAGGCTGGTTACAGCGAGCAGAACATTGCGGCGATCTGGGGCGAAAACCTGCTGCGCGTGCTGGATCAGGCCCAGGCGTTTGCCGCGCGTGCTGATAACCAGTGCGTTCAAGCCGCTCCGTGAGCCAGAGGGCGGCCTGAACAACAACCCGCCGCGGCGGGTTTTTTCATACCCTTGGCGGTCTTTTTTCGGCTGATGGCTATATACCGGCGATGGCATTGGCTAAGGTGAAGGCATCGATGTCGGAGAGTGATGATGGCTGCTGTAGATTTGCTTGGCGTACCGCGCGTATTGATCGCAGAGTCCGACCCCTGGATTCGCGAGACCCTCAGTGATCTGGTCCTGAGCGTACGTGCCGATGTCGAGCTGGAGATGTGCACCGATGGCCGACAGGCCGTCGAGTGGATGAAAGGCCATTTGCCCGATCTGATCATTGCGGCCCGTGAACTGCCGTCCATCGACGGCCTGAGCCTGTTGCGCGGGGTGCGCAAGCTGCGCCGCCAGCCGCCGATCCCGTTCATCCTGCTCAGCAGCCGCAACGACGCCGCCAGTGTGCGCGAAGTGTTGCCGCTGGCGCCCACCGCCTACCTGACCAAACCGCTCAACAGCGAGGGCCTGCGCCAACGGCTGCGCACGTTGTTGGTCGAGTGCTCGACCGACGGCCCGGTCAAGGTGCCGGGCATGACCCTGAACAAGTTTCTCGATGCCCGTCGCGACACCGCCGATGGTGCGCCGCTGTTCGTCGATGTCGAATCGGCGCTGGGGCTTAGCCAGGGGCCAAAAGGCCTGGATGTGCATTTGCTTGAGCAAGAGCTGCGCAACGACCCGCACATTACCGCGGTGCTGATTGCCGCCGCCAACACCGCTGCCCAGCATCTGGGCAAGCCGATCCATAGCCTGGGCGGCGCGCTGGCCACATTGGGCGCGGTTCAGAGCGCGCAGATCGCCACCAACCTGAGTAAAAAGCGTATTGCCGTGCTGACCCATGACGGTTTGCTGGCCAAGGCCAGCGAGCTGTGGCTGATGTCGCAGCGCACCGGCGACTACGCGCGCATCCTGGCGCGCATGCTTGAGTTGAATCAGGAGCGCTGTTTCACCGCCGGGCTGTTGCAGTCGCTGGGCGATCTGGCGGTGATCGGTTGCCTGCAAGAGTGGTTGCTCAACGGCGGCAAGCTGGACGACAACACCATCACGCAGATGCTGGAGCAATACTCGGCCGCCTACGGCTCGGCCCTGCGTACCCGCTGGCGCCTGCCGCTGGAGCTGCGCGAGCTGATTGCCGCGCTCTACCAGTACAACACCGGGGTTTTCACCCGCGAAGTGCTGGCCATGAACCTGGCCGGCGAAATGGCGCGGCTCAGCGATGAGCAAAGCGTCAATGTGTTGCTCAAGTCGAAACCCGCGCGCCTGCTCAAACTCGACGTGGACGCCCTGCAACGCCTGCGCAAGAAACTCACCGGCGTGACCGACCCCAGCTTGATGGCGCTGACCCGGGAGCCACTCGAAGAGACGCCAGCGGTTGAGGCCGAGGCCGAAGATGACCTGCCGGACCTGCTCGACCTGACCCCGGAGCCCGAGCGCTCGATGGAAGAAGAGCCTGCGCCAGAGCCCCCGGTCTCGTAACCGCTTACCCCAGCACGATCTGGTTCTTGCCTTGGCGCTTGGCCTGGTACATGGCCGCGTCGGCGCGGGCGTACAGGGCTTCCAGGGTCTGGTCTTCGTCGGTCAGGCAGGTCAGGCCCTGGCTGGCGGTAATGCCAAACGCCTGTTGATCGCTCTGGAAGTGCTGGCGCTGGATTTCACGTTGCAGGCGTTCGGCGATTTGCAGGGCCATCTCCGAGGCACAGCCGGGGAAGATGGCGGCGAACTCTTCACCGCCGATCCGCCCGAACAGATCGCCGCGACGCAGCGTGGTGCGGCCACTTTCGGCGATGCGCTGCAACACGCCATCGCCCACCTGGTGGCCGAAGGTGTCGTTGATTTTCTTGAAGTCGTCGATGTCCAGCAGCAGGAACGACAGCGGCGTGCCTTGCAGGCGCGCCAGTTCAAATTCGCGCTGGGCGCACTCGAAAAAATGCCGGCGGTTGCTGCTCTGGGTCAGCACGTCGGTGGTGGCCAAGCGCTGTAGCTCGTCTTCCAGATGCTTCTTTTCAGTGATGTCTTCAGCCATGCCGACCACCACCAGGCGCTGGTTCGGGTCGGTGCGGTGGCTGACGAAGCACTTGTCGCTGAGCCAGCGCACTTCACCGTCGGCACGGATGATGCGGTATTCGCGGTCTTCGACGGCGCCTTTCTCGATGACTTCGCTGAGGCTGCGCTCGGCATAATTCAGGTCGTCGGGGTAGATGCTGTCGCGCCACTGCGCAAAGTCGGCCAATACCAGGCCCACGGAGCGCCCGAAGACGCGCTCGTAGGCGGGGCTGACGTAGATCATGCGTTGGGTCTCCCAGTCGAACGCCCACAACACGGCGTTGACGCTGACCAGCAAGGAACTGAACAACTGCTCACGCTCGCTTAGACGGGCAACTTCGGCCTGGGCATGCATCAGGGCCATCAAGGTTTCGGCGGCGACAGGCATGCTGCTCAGCGGCTCTTTGTGCGGCGGCACAGGCGCAGCAGCAGGGGTCGTTTTTTCCATGGGCACGGCTTCTCGGGCGGCACGAATTTGATCGCGTCGCTACGTAATAGGTAGGGCAATGGATTAACGGATTCGAGGGCTTTTTTGCGGGGAAGTTCCGATATCGGTGCGCCATCATGGGGCGCACCGATCAACGGTATCAAGCGTAGGAGGGGCGCATGGTGTAGGTTTTGAGCTGGTCGGCGAAGTCGCGCAGCGACTGGATGCCACTGCTTTCAGCCTCGTGAATCCAGTCTTTCATGGCCGCCAGCAGGTCCTGGCTGTTGCTGCTGGTCTTGAGCCAGATCTGCTGCAGGGCCAGGCGTTTTTCGTAGATCACTTTAAGCGCCTGGCTGTGTTCGAGCATGCTCTGGATGCGCCGGTGGTGATGGTCGTCGAGCAGGCTGGTCTCACGCGAGAGCAGGCGTTTGGCACGGCGGAACTGATGGCGGACCGAGGCATCGGCACGCGCCAGTTCCTGGGTCACCAGCGGGCCGATGACCAGTTTTCGGTACTGGGCCATGATCTGGAAACGGTTGTTGAGAATCGCCATGGCGGTGTCCATGTCCAGGTGCCGCTTGCCTTCGATCCGATGGGCCACCGGCGCCACACGCTGGACCTTGGCCAGGCGCAGGGCGCTGAACACCTTGATCCAGGCCCAGCCCATGTCGAACTCCCAAGGCTTGACCGACAGCTTGGCCGAGTTGGGGTAGGTGTGGTGGTTGTTGTGCAGCTCTTCGCCACCAATGACGATGCCCCACGGCACCAGGTTGGTCGCCGCATCCTTGCATTCGAAGTTGCGATAGCCCACCGCATGGCCCAGGCCGTTGACCACGCCGGCGGCCCAGAATGGAATCCACATCATCTGCACGGCCCACACGGTGATGCCCAGCACGCCGAACAGCGCAAGATCGATCACCGCCATCAGCGCGATGCCCAGCAGCTTGTAGCGCGAGTACAGATTGCGCTCGATCCAGTCTTCGGGGCAGTGCTTGCCGTAGATGCGCAGCGTGTCGGGGTTGCCGGCTTCGGCGCGGTACAGCTCGGCGCCCTTGCGCAGCACGGTCGACAGGCCCTTGATCACCGGGCTGTGCGGGTCGTCGACGGTTTCGCATTTGGCGTGGTGTTTGCGGTGGATGGCCGTCCACTCGCGGGTGTTCTGCGCCGTGGTCAGCCACAGCCAGAAGCGGAAGAAGTGTTTCAGCCCCGCGTGCATCTCCAGCGAGCGGTGGGCCGAATAGCGGTGCAGGTAGACAGTCACGCCAATAATGGTCACGTGGGTCATGACCAGGGTGACGGCAATCAGTTGCCAGACGGACAAATCGAGTAAACCGTTGTACCACATAGGCTGCTGGGCCCTCACAGGTGGCGGGTGGGTGAAAAACGAACAGCCCGCATTATCTCTGAGCGGCACCAGAAAACCAGATGCGACTGTGAAGAAGCGTCTCGGGATGTTTCTTGTTTTATAATCGCGAGTCCACGTAGGGATGTGTGCTTTCTCATGACGGATTTAACGCGAAAAGCGCTCGGGACCGCCATTTTCTATGGCTTCCTGACGTTTCTATGGTGGCTGGCAAGCCGCTCTCTACTGCCGTTATGGGTTCACGACCCGGTACGGCTCGACGAATGGCAGCAGACGAGCGGTTATCTCTGGGTGGTGCTCGGCACCCTGACCCTGTTCTTGTCCCGCCATCGCCTGCTGGGCTGGCTGGGTGGTGCGCACCTGTTGCGCCAGCATCGTGAAGACCATGACCGCCTGCGGCTGGCGTCGGCAGTGTTCGACAGCACCCGCGAGGGCGTGCTGGTGACCAACGACAAGGCGCAGATCGTTCACGTCAATCGCGCCTTTGTCGACATCACCGGTTACCAGCCCGATGAGGTGCTGGGCCAGAACCCCAGCAAATTCAAATCCGGCCGCCACGGCGCCGATTTCTACGGGCAGATGTACCAGGCTATCCACCGCGAAGGTGAATGGAACGGCGAGATCTGGAACCGCCGCAAAAGTGGCGAGGTGTATCCACAGTGGCAGAGCATTCGCGGCATCAAGGGCCCCGACGGGCAGATCCGCCATTTTGTCGCGGTGTTTTCCGACCTGTCGGCGATCAAGCGTTCCGAGCATGAGCGTGCCCAGCTGGCCCACTACGATGCGCTGACCGGCTTGCCCAACCGGTTGCTGTTCACCGACCGCGCCACCGAGGCCGTCGCCGCCGCACGGACGGCCAAGCGCACCTGCGCAATGTTGCTGCTGGACCTGGATCACTTCAAGAACATCAATGACAGCCTGGGTCATGGTCTTGGCGATCAAGTGCTCAAGTCGGTGGCCGAGCGGCTGGTAGGCCTGTTCGCTGCCGAGGCGACGCTGGCCCGCCTGGGCGGCGATGAATTTGCCCTGCTGCTCAAGGATTGCTCGCAGATGGCCCAGGCCGCGAATCTGGCGCAGCTGGTGCTCGATGCGTTCAAGACGCCGTTTCTGATCGAAGGCCAGGCGCTGTTCATCACCGTCAGCATCGGCATCAGCCTGTTCCCCAACGACGCGCTGTCGGCCGAGCAACTGCTGCGCAACGCCGATGCCGCCTTATTCAAGGCCAAGCGCGGCGGGCGCGAAACGTACGCGCTGTACACCGAAGAGCTCACCGCCCACGCCCAGCAACGGGTCGAACTGGCCAGCGAGCTGCGCCGGGCGATCAGGCAAAACGAGCTGCGGGTGTTTTACCAGCCGGTGCACGACCTCACGACCCGGCGTATTCGCGGGGTCGAGGCGCTGGTGCGCTGGGAGCATCCGGTGCGCGGCATGGTGTCGCCCGGTGAGTTCATCCCGATTGCCGAGCAAAGCGGGCTGATCGGCGATATCGATGACTGGGTGTTGCGCGCCGCCTGCACGCAAATGCGCCAATGGCAGGCAGCAGGCGTGCCGCTGGATTTTGTCGCGGTGAACATTTCCAGTCGTCAGTTCATTCAGGGCGACCTGGACCGGCAAGTCGCCGCGATTTTGCGCGACACCGGCCTGAACCCTGCGCTGCTGGAGCTGGAAGTCACCGAAAGTGCGGTGATGCAAGACCCGGAACAAGCGCTGGAACAGTTGCACCGCCTGCGCGAGCTGGGCCTGAGCCTGGCCATCGATGATTTCGGCACCGGTTATTCATCCCTGCTGCGGCTCAAACGCATGCCGGTGCAGAAGCTCAAGATCGATCAGGGCTTCGTCGCCGGACTGCCCGGCGACGAAGACGATATCGCCATTGTGCAAGCGATCATCGCGCTGGCCCGCAGCATGGGCATGAAGGTGCTGGCCGAGGGCATCGAGAGCGCCGAACAGGCGGCTTTTTTGTTCGACAGCGGCTGTGAACTGGGTCAGGGCTACTGGTTTGCCAAGCCCATGCCGGCGGCTCAGATCGACTGGTCCAGAGCGCCGAGCTTCGATTTTTCAGTGGTTTAGCGGCCTTCAGGCCGGGGCGTGCAATGCGCCCCGGCAACTGCGCTGACCATAAATGTCTTTTGGTTATATCTGCATTCTTAAATAGTCTTTTTAAGAATAACTCTGCGTATCTAATATGGCCCCAACGCCACAAGCCGTTACCCCCCAGTCGTAACGGCGGGTTTGCCACTTTCCAAGGAGTTATGAATATGAGCGCCACTCTGCGTAGCGTTGACGGTCAGGACGAAGCAGCCATTCTGCGTGAGATTCAGAGTGCCCTGCGTGATCTTCGTTTTGGTGCAGTCGAAATCACGGTACACAACGCCCAGGTCGTACAGATCGAGCGTAAAGAGAAGTTCCGCCTGCAGAACTCCGGCACCAAACCCAACTGAATCAATCCCCGCGCTGCTTAACCCGACTGGTCAACCGGAGGGTGTCATGTTGACTCCTGATACGCCTCTCTAAGCAACGTGCAATGCCGCTTGCGGCATTAACGCGCCAAGAATAATCGATAACGCCAATACTCAGATTTTCCAGGAGCTTGATTTATGTCTATTCGTCGTTTCGCCCTGGCCGCTCTCGCCAGCGCCGTGTTTGCAGGTTCTGCTGTTGCAAAGGATTATGAGTTGCTCAACGTGTCGTACGATCCGACCCGCGAGCTGTATCAGGAATACAACGCCGAATTCATCAAGCACTGGACGGCGACTCACAAGGACGACAAGGTCGAAATCAAGCAGTCCCACGGTGGCTCCGGCAAACAAGGCCGTGCAGTGATCGACGGCTTGCGCGCCGACGTGGTGACCCTGGCCCTGGCCGGTGACATCGACGAAATCGCCAAACTGGGCAAGACCCTCCCGGAAAACTGGCAGACCCGCCTGCCGGATGCCAGCACCCCGTACACCTCGACCATCGTGTTCCTGGTGCGCAAGGGCAACCCTAAAGGCATCAAGGACTGGAACGACCTGATCAAGGATGGCGTGTCGGTCATTACCCCGAACCCGAAAACCAGCGGTGGCGCACGCTGGAACTTCCTGGCGGCCTGGGCCTATGGCCTGAAAGCCGGCGGCAGCGAAGCCAAGGCGCAGGAATACGTCGAAAAACTGTTCAAGCACGTGCCGATCCTCGACACCGGCGCCCGTGGCTCGACCATCACCTTCGTCAACAACGGTCAGGGTGACGTGTTGCTGGCCTGGGAAAACGAAGCGTTCCTGGCCCTTAAAGAGGACGGCGGTGCCGACAAATTCGATATCATCGTGCCTTCGCTGTCGATCCTCGCCGAGCCGCCAGTGGCCGTGGTCGACAAGAACGCCGAGAAGAAGGGCAACACCGAAATCGCCACCGAATACCTCAAGCACCTGTACAGCCCGGCTGGCCAGGAGATTGCCGCGAAGAATTTCTACCGCCCGCGTAATGCCGAAGTGGCCGCCAAGTACGAGAAGCAATTCCCGAAACTTGACCTGGTGACTATCGACAAGGACTTTGGCGGCTGGAAAACTGCACAGCCGAAGTTCTTCAACGACGGTGGCGTATTCGACCAGATCTACAAGGCGCAGTAACCGGCGCCGGTAGAGGGCACCGTCAATTGCTGACGGTGTCTTCGGTTTGATCAAACGACCCGGGCTCATGCCCGGGTTTGGCGCAAGTTAAACCAGGGATTTTTATGTCGCGTCGTATCTCCCCCGTCATACCCGGCTTCGGGCTGACGCTGGGCTACACCTTGGTGTACCTCAGTTTGATTGTATTAATTCCGCTGGCCGCCATGTTCGTGCATGCCGCCCAGCTGACCTGGGATCAGTTCTGGACCATCATCACCGCGCCTCGGGTGATCGCGGCCCTGAAACTGAGTTTCGGCACGGCGTTCTACGCCGCCATCATCAACGGCATCATCGGTACGCTGCTGGCCTGGGTTCTGGTGCGCTACACCTTCCCGGGGCGCAAGATCATCGATGCGATGATCGACCTGCCGTTCGCCCTGCCCACTGCGGTGGCCGGTATCGCCCTGACGGCGCTGTACGCGCCCAACGGCTGGGTCGGCCAGTTTGCCGCCGACCTGGGCTTCAAGATCGCCTACACCCCGCTGGGCATCACCCTGGCGCTGACCTTCGTGACGCTGCCATTCGTGGTGCGCACGGTGCAGCCGGTGCTGGCCGATATCCCGCGTGAGGTCGAAGAGGCCGCCGCCTGCCTGGGCGCGCGTCCCTTGCAGGTGTTCCGGCACATCCTGATGCCGGCCTTGCTGCCCGCCTGGCTGACCGGTTTCGCCCTGGCCTTTGCCCGTGGCGTGGGCGAGTACGGTTCGGTGATCTTCATTGCCGGCAACATGCCGATGAAGACCGAGATCCTGCCGCTGCTGATCATGGTCAAGCTCGACCAGTACGACTACACCGGCGCCACCGCCATCGGCGTGATGATGCTGGTGGTTTCCTTCATCCTGTTGCTGCTGATCAATCTGCTGCAGCGGCGCATCGAAACCCCGAACTGAGGAGCAAGCGATCATGTCCCATTCGTCGGTTTCCGCCGCCTCCGTGGCCAATGCCGCCCGGCGCGGCAGCCCTGTAGCGCGCCGTGTGCTGATCGGCCTTGGCTGGCTGGTGTTTTTCCTGTTTCTGGCCCTGCCGTTGATCATCGTGGTGTCCCAAGGCCTGAAAAATGGCCTGGGCGCTTTCTTTACCGCGATTTTCGAGCCCGATGCGCTGTCGGCACTCAAGCTCACGGTCATTGCGGTCTTGATCTCGGTGCCGCTGAACCTGGTCTTTGGCGTGTGCGCCGCCTGGTGCGTGAGCAAATACTCGTTTCGCGGCAAGAGCATCCTGGTGACCCTGATCGACCTGCCGTTCTCGGTGTCGCCGGTCATCGCAGGTCTGGTCTATGTGCTGATGTTCGGCGCCCAGGGCTTTTTTGGCCCGTGGTTGCAGGACCGTGATATCCAGATCGTGTTTGCCCTGCCGGGCATCGTGCTGGCGACCATCTTCGTCACCGTGCCGTTCGTGGCCCGTGAACTGATCCCGCTGATGCAGGAGCAGGGCACGCAAGAGGAAGAGGCCGCCCGTTTGCTGGGCGCCAACGGCTGGCAGATGTTCTGGCACGTCACCGTGCCCAATATCAAATGGGGTCTGATCTACGGCGTGGTGCTGTGTACTGCCCGCGCCATGGGTGAGTTCGGTGCGGTGTCGGTGGTGTCCGGGCACATTCGCGGGGTCACCAACACGCTGCCGCTGCACGTCGAGATCCTCTACAACGAATATAACCACGTCGCGGCCTTCGCGGTTGCGAGCCTGTTGCTGGTCATCGCCCTGTTCATCCTGCTGCTCAAGCAGTGGAGCGAATCGCGCATTAACCGTCTGCGCCAGAACGCGGCGGAGGAATAAGCCATGTCGATCGAAGTCCGTAACGTCAGCAAGAACTTCAATGCCTTCAAGGCGCTGAACACCATCAACCTGGACATCAACAGCGGCGAACTGGTCGCCCTGCTGGGGCCGTCGGGCTGTGGCAAGACCACCCTGCTGCGCATCATTGCAGGCCTGGAAACCCCGGATGCCGGCAGCATCGTGTTCCATGGCGAAGACGTGTCGAGCCACGATGTGCGTGATCGCAACGTCGGGTTCGTGTTCCAGCACTACGCGCTGTTCCGCCACATGACGGTGTTCGACAACGTCGCCTTCGGCTTGCGCATGAAGCCCAAGAACCAGCGCCCGACCGAAACCCAGATCAAGGCCAAGGTCCATGAACTGCTGAACATGGTGCAGCTCGACTGGCTGGCCGACCGCTACCCGGAGCAACTGTCCGGCGGCCAGCGCCAGCGTATTGCGCTGGCCCGTGCCCTGGCGGTAGAACCCAAGGTGCTGCTGCTCGATGAACCGTTCGGTGCCCTGGACGCCAAGGTGCGTAAAGAACTGCGCCGCTGGCTGGCGCGCCTGCACGAAGACATCAACCTGACCTCGGTATTCGTAACCCACGACCAGGAAGAAGCCATGGAAGTGGCCGACCGCATCGTGGTGATGAACAAGGGCGTGATCGAACAGATCGGCTCGCCGGGTGAAGTCTACGAGCACCCGGCCAACGATTTCGTCTACCACTTCCTGGGCGACTCCAACCGGCTGAGCGTGGGCGACAGTGAACACCTGCTGTTCCGCCCGCACGAAGTGTCGCTGTCGCGCCATGAACTGGAAGATCACCACGCCGCCGAAGTGCGCGACATCCGTCCGCTGGGCGCTACCACCCGGGTGACCCTCAAGGTCGAAGGGCAGAGCGACCTGATCGAAGCCGAAGTGGTCAAGGACCATGACAGCCTGACCGGCCTGGCGCGCGGCGAAGTGCTGTTCTTCAAGCCCAAGGTCTGGCAGAAAGTGCCCAGCATCTGAAACACGCAGACCGTAGGACCGACTTTAGTCGGGAACCGCGGCGCCACCGTTCCCGGCTAAAGCGCAACGCCGCCCGGCCGGTCCTACGGTGCTAACCGCTGTTCGATGGCCTGTTGCAGAGGTTTGCGCAGGCCGATCAGGAACGCCAGTTCCGCCACCACGAACAGCGGGCCGATGATCAGCCCGGTTATATCGTCGACGAAGGCCGGTTTGCGGCCTTCGTAATAATGGCCGATGAACTGGATAATCCAGCCCGCCACAAACAGCCCGACTCCCCAGCCCAGCCAGATTCCTGTCGATTGTTGCGCCAGGTGTGCGCTCACCCACAGGCACAGCCCGAGCAACCCCGCCATCACCAGACCCAGCCTGTAATCCAGGCGCAGATAGAACAGTGTCGACAGCAACGCCACCAGTGTCGCTGGCGACAACCATGTCTCATCGACTAATACGCCAGGACGTGACAGAAAAATCGTCACGGCCAGTACGATCATGGGTATGCCCAGGAAGTGCGTCACGATATTGCGCGAATCTCGGTGATAAGCAGCATATTGGCTGAGATGATCGACCAGTGTTTTCATTATGATTGTTGTCCGTTCGGTGATCGGCCTGTTTAACGTAGCCGCTTTGCCGGATGTCTGCATATAGAAAACCAAGGAAGCACACATGACAAATGGAACAGGATGGCGGTCGCGGCTACTGGGTGAATACTGGTTCGCCAACTTGCCGGCCGGTTTGCAGGACGCCTTGCTCGCGGCCACGCGGCAGCGGCGTATCACGCCGGGCAAGTTGCTGTTTGCCAGGGGCGATGCGCCGTGTGGGCTGTATGCCCTGGTCGAGGGCGCGGTGCGCATGGGCAGCGCCGATGAGCAGCGCCGGGCGGCGCCGCTTGAGGTGCGGCCGCCTTTCTGGTTTGGCGAGGTGTCGCTGTTCGATGGCTTGCCACGCACACTGGACGCCTACTCGATGCAGCAGAGTATTTTCTTGCACATTGCGCAGCCGGTGATCGACGCGCTGCTGGCAGAGCATCCCGAATACAAACGCGCCTTCGCCGATTTGCTCAGCCAGAAAATCGGCCTCGATCTGCCCACCCGCGAAAAAATGCACAGCCTGCCCGATCGTGCCCGCGTGGCCTGGCGCGTGCTGGTGCTGGGCGAGGGCTATGGCCAACTGAGCAATGCCCGGCGCGTGCTGACCCTTGAGGCCATCGAGGCCAGCGCCACGTTGAATCTGTCACGCGAGGCGCTGGTCGAGGTGCTGCAGGATTTTCAGCGGCGCAAGATCATTCGCCTTGACCCGGACCTGATCGAGGTGCTGAGCGTCGACAAGTTGCGCAAGGTTGCCAACGTGGCACGGGCGCGGATTTCAGCGTAATACCCCCAACCGGTACTGCTCAGGCGTCAGGCCGGTCCAGCGCTTGAAGGCACGGCTGAAGCTGTCGACATCGGCAAAGCCCAGCAGCCAGGCGACTTCGCTCAGCGAGGCCGCAGGGTCGCTGATGTGCAGCAGCGCCAGGTTTTCCCGGCACTGATTGAGCAGCAAGTCATAGCGGCAGCCTTCATCGGCCAGGTGTCGGTGCAGGCTGCGCGGGCTCAGGTTGAGCGCCTGGGCAATGCTTTCGGCGCTGGGTTCGCCTTCGGGCAGTTGCGCCTCGATGGCGCAGCGCACCCGTGGCTCCCAGATCAGCTGTCCGGCCTGCAGCGATGCCTCTCTGGACGGCGCCGCGCCGCCTTCCAGGTGGCTGTCGAAGTCGGCGCAGGCAAACGCCAGCATGTTCTGCGCCGCTGCAAAAAACAGCGGTGCCCGAAACAGCTCCTGCCAGGGTTGCGCATTATTGGGCCGCGGACGTTGCAGGTGCACTTCCAGCGGTGCATAGCCACGGCCGAGCCGGTTGCGGCAGGTGCGCACGTAGATGGCGGCAAAGGCATCGAACAGTTCCGGCACCGGCGCCGGGTAATCGGCCGGCGCGCTGAAAATGAACTCGTAGCGCTCGCCGACCTTGTGGAAGGTCAGTTGCAAGGCGTCGGGGCTGCTGGGGTGATACCCCACGATGCGCTCGAAGACCTCTCGCAGCGAGTCGCTGGCCACCAGGGTGTAACCCAGTGCATGAAAGCTGGTCGGGCTGGCAAAGCGCGAAACCCGCAGGCCAAGCGCCGGCTCGCCGCTGGCCTGCACGGCCAGTTGCCAGAGGCGCAAGGCAGCCCCCGGCGCTTCATGTGGCTGGGGCGTGTGCGGGTCGATGCCGGCGGCCTGGCACAGCTCGAGGCTGTCCAGGTCCATGGCGTCGAGTTGCTTGCGCAAGGCGCGGGTCCATCGGGTGAGGCTGCTGGGCTCTGGCATAGGCGTGCTACTTCCTGTCGACGAGGGGCAAAAGGACCGGAAAATGATCCGGCCAAGGCACATCGGCAGATCCATTGCCTGGCGCCGTTATCAGAGCATGGAAGCGACCCCGATATTTGCAAGTTCCGGGTATCAATCCTTGCCGGCGCCGCACATGGGCAGAACAAAGGCATATGCAATACAGGTCTTAACAAATAGCTTCTTATTCCTTAACGAATATATGTTGCGTCCCTATACTCGCGGCATGGACTCAAGCCTTCAGGAGGCGACCCCATGCATAACGAATCAATCCGTTATCTGATAGTGCCAGGCTGGCAAGGGTCGCCTGACGATCATTGGCAAACTCATTGGCAGAATAGCTTGCCCAACAGCGCGCGTGTGGAACAGGCCGACTGGCTCAAGCCACGCCGCGAAGACTGGGTCGGCGAGTTGCAGCGCATGATTGCTGCACACAGCTCGCCGGTGATTCTGATCGCTCATAGCCTGGGCTGCATCACCGTCGCGCACTGGGCGCAACTGGCACCGCTGGAATCGCTGCGTCAGGTACACGGCGCCTTGCTGGTGGCGCCTGCCGATGTAGAGCGTCCCAATTGCTCGCCGGCCTTGCGCAATTTTGCGCCGATCCCCACTGACCTGTTGCCGTTCCCGACCCAGATCGTCAGCTCCGACAACGACCCTGCGGTCAGCAGCCAGCGGGCGATGGAAATGGCCCGCCATTGGGGCGCCGAAGTGGGCTTTCTGAGCCAGGCCGGCCACATCAACGTCAAGTCGGGCCACCAGCGTTGGGAGCAGGGTTTCGCCTACCTGTACCGTTTACAGAATCGTCTTGAGCAACAATCGCGCCGCCGCGCCTGAGGCCTGTGCTTTTTTATTTCGCCGTTTTCAGTAACGCCCGGATCTTTGCAGGTTCTGGCGGGAGTTTTTCATGAGTGTTCACGAGACCCAAGGCCAGCCTTTGCTGACCTTCCCCGAGGCCGACAAAAGCCCCTTGAGCATTCGTGCCAAGGCCTTGGTATTCATCGACCCGCGCTCGCGCCAGTTGCGCAGCGAAATGGAGCATCTGGCCGCCGGTTCCTTGCCGATCCTGATTCGCGGCGAGCCAGGCACCGGTAAAGAGTTGCTGGCCCGGCACATTCACCGCGGCAGTGATCGCGGTGGTTTGTTCGTGTCGGTCAACTGCGGCGCGATCAGCCCGACCTACGCCGATGCCGAATTGTTCGGTTATGCCGCCGGCGCCCACAGCGGCTCGGTCAGCAGTCGAGCCGGCTGGTTCGGCTCGGCCAATGGCGGCACCTTGTACCTGGACGAGATCGGCGATTTGCCGCTGCCGATTCAGGTCAAGCTGCTGGCGGCCCTTGAAAACCACGAAGTCACCCGCGTCGGTGCGCAACAGCCAAGTCCTGTCGATGTGCGCCTGGTGGCAGCGACCAGCATCGACCTGGGCAAGGCAGTGGCGGCCGGCAAGTTTCACGAGCGCTTGTATCACTATCTGGGCGAAGGCCGGCTCGACCTGCCGGCGCTGCGCGAGCAACCGGGCAATATCCTGCCGCTGGCCGAGTATTTCGTGGGCATCTACAGCCAGCGCCTGAGCCTGCCGGTGCAACTGATCAGCGATGCCGCGCATGAGGTCTTGCAGGCCCACGACTGGCCGGGCAATACCCGTGAGCTGGAAAACGTCATCCACTTTGCCCTGCTGGTCAGCAGCGGCGATGAGATTCAGCCCGAACACCTCAACCTGCCGGGCAGCCCCGACCCGCTGTCGGTGATCGAGCGCCAGGCGCAGCGGCTGTTGAGCGAGTCAAACCCTGAGCAACTGGCAAGCTTCAAAACCCTGCTGCAAGGCCTGACAACAAGGTTGCAAGCCCTGTCGGCCTGATCGAACAGACAAGTTTCCAGCGCCGTGGCCGGTGACAGGTGCGGCGCTTTTTTTGTCTGAAGCGCACGCTAGAGCGCTCGTTTCGAGAATTTCAAAAATGGAATAAGAAGCTGCTTAAAAAGTATTGTATTGGAATAATAAACCCCGTTAATGTCCGCCTCACGTCGCCGCAGGCCATCGAGGCTGGCGACCCAATACTGATAAAGCACGATTCGACACAGATCTTCTTTAGGGGCATTTCATGAAAAAGACAGTACTGATGGCTGCACTCGCAGCCGCCTTCTCGGTAGGCCTGGCACACGCCGGTGAAAAACTGGTGGTCGGCGCGACCCCGGTGCCGCACGCCGAAATCCTTGAGCTAATCAAGCCGACCCTGGCCAAAGAAGGCGTGGACCTGGAAATCAAGGTCTTCACCGACTACGTGCAGCCGAACGTGCAACTGAACGAGAAACGCCTGGACGCCAACTACTTCCAGACCAAGCCTTACCTGGACGGCTTCAACAAGGGCAAGAACGCGACCCTGACCACCGGCGTCGGCGTACACGTTGAACCGTTTGGCGGCTATTCGAAGAAGTACAAGAGCCTGGCCGATCTGCCTGAAGGCGCTACCGTTGCCATTCCTAACGAAGGCAGCAACGGCGGTCGCGCCCTGTTGCTGTTGCAAAAAGGTGGCCTGATCACCCTGAAAGATCCGACCAATGCCTTGTCGACCGTGAAAGACATCGCCACCAACCCGAAGAAACTGAAATTCCGCGAGCTGGAATCGGCCCTGCTGCCACGCGTGCTGAACGAGGTCGACCTGGACCTGATTAACACCAACTACGCGCTGGAAGCCAAGCTGAGCCCGAAAAAAGACGCACTGATCATCGAAGGCGCCGACTCGCCGTACGTGAACTACCTGGTCACCCGCCAGGACAACGCCAACACCGATGCCATCCAGAAACTGTCCAAGGCGCTGACCAGCCAGGAAGTGAAGGATTACATCAACAAGAAGTATGACGGCGCGGTATTGCCGGCGTTCTGATTGATTTGAAACGCGATCTGTAGGAGCGCGCTTGCCCTGGGTGGCATATCGACGACCGTGTGCGTTGGCAGTCGTAAATTCTCGGCGTTTCCGAGATATTGCGAGCGCTTTGCACTCGGTCGCCGGCAAGCGGGCTCCTACGGGGCCGTGTAAATGCTGGCTATATCGATATTCAATATCGGTATTTAAATTCCATTTCTTATATCTATACAGTTACTCCCATTCAGCCTTCTGGAGACGGAGTACTCATGCCAGCAGCCTCCCTCGCTTCATCCGCCGTTCAGGCCGCCAGTCAATCCTTTGATGTCCGTCCGTTCGCCGACAAGGTCGGTGCCGAGATTGTCGGGCTTGATCTGTCGAAAACCCTTAACGACGCCGATTTCGCCCGTGTTCACAAGGCGCATCTGGACCACCATGTGGTGGTGTTCCGTGACCAGCACATTACCCCGCAACAGCAGATCGATTTCAGCCGCCGTTTCGGTGTGTTGCAGATTCATGTGCTCAAGCAGTTCCTGCTCGCCAACCATCCGGAAATCCTGATCGTCTCCAACATCGTTGAAGACGGCCAGCCGATCGGCCTGGGCGATGCCGGCAAGTTCTGGCACTCCGATCTGTCGTACAAGGAACTGCCAAGCCTGGGCTCGATGCTGTATGCCCAGGAATTGCCCAGCGAAGGCGGCGACACGCTGTTTGCCGACATGCACCTGGCCTGGGACACGCTGCCTGCGCACTTGCGCAAGGCCGTCGAGGGCCGTTCGGCGGTACACAGCTACACCGCGCGTTATCGCGATGGCCACAACGCTGTGAACTGGCGCCCGACCCTGACGCCCGAGCAACTGGCCCAAGTGGTCGAGGTGGTCCACCCGGTGGTGCGCACCCACCCGGAAACCGGGCGCAAGGCGCTGTTCGTCAATGAGAACTTCACCACCCATATCGTCGGTTTGCCGGACGACGAAAGCCGCCAGATCCTCAACGAGATAAACGCCCACAGCGTGGGTAACGACAACGTCTACCGCCACCAGTGGCAAGACGGCGACATGGTGTTCTGGGATAACCGCTCGCTGATGCACCTGGCTGCCGGCTGCGCGCCCGAGCTGCGCCGTCGTCTGCATCGCACCACCATTCAAGGCGATGCGCCATTTTGATTCAGGAGACACGCCCATGAATGCTGTCGCGCAAAGCCACACGGCTAGCCAGACAAGCGGCTCGCAACCCGGCGCTCAGCCCACTGCTGAAGCCCTGTTGCAGGTGCAAAACGTCAGTCTCGAATACCGCACCCCGGAACGCGTGGTGCGCGCGACTCATCAAGTGAGTTTCGAGGTCGATCCCTCCGACCGCTTCGTGCTGCTCGGCCCCTCGGGCTGTGGCAAGTCCACGTTGCTCAAGGCGGTGGCCGGTTTCATCCGCCCCAGCGAAGGACAGATTCGCCTGGCCGGCACGCAGGTCAGCGAACCGGGGCCGGACCGTATCGTGGTGTTCCAGGAGTTCGACCAGTTGCCGCCGTGGAAAACGGTGATCGAGAACGTCATGTTCCCGCTGCTGGCCTCGCGCACCCTCAAGCGCCCTGAAGCGCTGGAGCGCGCCAAATACTACCTGGACAAGGTCGGCCTCAGCGCCTTTGCCGATGCCTACCCGCACACCTTGTCGGGCGGCATGAAAGCCCGCGTGGCGATCGCCCGCGCACTGGCCATGCAACCCAAGATCCTGCTGATGGACGAGCCGTTCGCGGCCCTCGACGCCCTGACCCGGCGCAAGATGCAGGAAGAACTGCTGGAGCTGTGGGAAGAGGTGCGTTTCACCCTGTTGTTCGTCACCCACTCCATCGAAGAAGCGCTGGTGGTCGGCAACCGCATTCTGTTGCTGTCGCCGCATCCGGGCCGGGTGCGTGCCGAAATCAACAGCCACCAGTACGACCTGAAAAGCCTCGGCGGCGTCGGTTTTCAACACACCGCGCAGCGCATTCACCGCTTGCTGTTCGATGAGCAATCCGGTGGTGAACAGGCCGAGCGCGAGCTGGGTTTCCAGGACATACGCATCGCGTATTGAGCATTCACCGGCAGGCCAGTCCTTGGCCTGCCCGCAGAGATCCGAACCATGAGCCTTTCTCCTGTGCGGCGTGAAGAGTACGAAATCACGCTGGAACCCTTTACCCAAACCGAACTGGCCCGCGACATTCCGCTGGCACAACGCATCTGGCAACTGAGCTGGGTGCGCAAGACCGTGATCATGATCGCGCTGGCCGTGCTCTGGGAAATCGTCGCGCGCATTCAGAACAACGACCTGCTGCTGCCCAGCTTTCTGCAAACCGCGGCGGCCTTCTACGATGGCCTGCTCAGCGGCGAACTGCTGGGCAAGGTGTGGATTTCCCTCACCGTGCTGATTCAGGGCTATGTGATCGGCATCGTTCTGGCGTTCGGCCTGACCACGCTGGCGGTGTCGACCCAATTGGGCCGTGACCTGCTCAGTACCCTGACGGCGATGTTCAACCCGCTGCCAGCCATCGCGCTGTTGCCGCTGGCGTTGCTGTGGTTCGGCCTGGGCCAGAACAGCCTGATCTTCGTGCTGGTGCATTCGGTGCTCTGGGCGCTGGCGCTGAACACTTACGCAGGTTTTCTCGGCGTCTCGGAAACCCAGCGCATGGCCGGCCGCAACTACGGCCTCAAGGGCCTGCGTTTTGTCTGGCACATCCTGATTCCGGCGGCGCTGCCGTCGATTCTGGCCGGCTTGAAGATTGGCTGGGCCTTCGCCTGGCGCACCCTGATCGCCGCCGAGCTGGTATTCGGCGCCTCGTCGGGCAAGGGCGGCCTGGGCTGGTACATCTTCCAGAACCGTAACGAGCTGTACACCGACAAGGTCTTCGCAGGTCTTGCGGCGGTGATCCTGATCGGCCTGCTGGTCGAAAACCTGCTGTTCGCCAATATCGAGCGCCTGACGGTCAAGCGCTGGGGCATGCAGCGCTAAGCGCTGCCTGCGTTATCCCGACCTGTACCTTTTTGAGAGCATTCCCATGAGCATTTCTTTCAAGCGCCCGGCGCTCACCGCACTGGCGGCTACCTTTTTGTTCAGCGCCGGCGCACACGCCGAAGGCAAGATCAGCATCGCCCAGCAATTCGGTATCGGTTACCTGATCCTGGACGTGGTGCGTGATCAGAAACTGATCGAAAAACACGGCAAGCAGCAAGGCGTCGATATCGAGGTCAACTGGAACAGCGTCTCCGGCGCCACGGCGATGAACGAAGGCTTGCTGGCCGGCGCTCTGGACGTGGTTTCGGCCGGCGTGCCGCCGATGCTGACGGTCTGGGACCGCACCAAGGGCAAGCAGAACGTCAAGGCCATCGCCTCGCTGGGCTCGATGCCCAACTACCTGCTGACCAACAACCCCAACGTCAAGACCCTCAAGGACTTCACCGACAAGGACCGCATCGCCGTGCCGGCCGCCGGCGTCGGTTTCCAGTCGCGCACCTTGCAGATCGAAACGGCCAGACAATTCGGGAACGACAACTACAAGAAGTTCGACAACATCTCCGTCAGCCTCGCCCACCCGGACGCCACGGCGGCGCTGCTGGCCGGCGGCTCGGAAATCAACTCGCACTTCTCCAGCCCGCCGTTCCAGTACCAGGCGCTGGAAAACCCCAACGTGCATAAAGTGCTGAGTTCGTACGACGTGCTCGGTGGCCAGGCGACATTCAATGTGTTGTACACCACGCAGAAATTCCACGACGAGAACCCCAAGACCTACAAGGCGTTCTACGACGCACTGGCCGAAGCCGAGAAAATCATCAAGGCCGACAAGCCGGCTGCGGCGCAGACCTACATCCGCGTGGAACAGTCCAAGCTGCCGCTGGCACTGGTCGAGAAAATCGTCGCTGACCCGGAAATCGACTTTACGATCACCCCGCAACGCACGTTTATCTATGCCGAGAAACTCAATGAGCTTGGCGTGTTGAAGAACAAGGCGGCGAGCTGGAAGGATTACTTCTTCGAAGAGGCGCACGGCACGCCGGGGAGTTGATCGAAGTCTTGGGGCTGATGCCGATCGGTCAGCGCGATTTTCGACACGCCCAGATCAAGCATGGATGCTTATGGCGTTAAACAATGATGGTGTGGGGATAGGCGTGCAGGGCGCTATCGTGTGTCACAAGGCTTATTCCCTCGGCCATTGCTTGAGCGACCATGATGCGGTCAAACGGGTCACGATGATGGTTTGGCAGAACGCCTACTGCCAACCCGTGGGCTGAGGTGATAGGTAGTTCAACGTAGCCTGTGTCTAACAGCTCTTTACGTAGCATGGCAGGGTTGATGCCAGTACATTCGGCTCCCTTTATGGTCAATCCCCAAATCTGACTGCGCTGAAGTAGAGGGTGTTGGTTTCATCGTCGATAAGCTGGGCCGCTGCTCTGGATAGTCTGATGTCGTCAGTAGCAGCCCACATCAGAATGTGAGTATCGAGCAGTAATTTCAAACCTTGCCCTCAAACAGATCTGCAATTTCAGCATCCATGGCGTCAGAAGCTTCGGCATTGAAAGTAACGTTGGTCAGCATGCCGCGCCGCTTTGGGGAGGTGATGGGAACCAGTTTGGCTACCGGAACTCCTGCTTTGGTGATGATGATGGTCTCTCCGCTTGCGGCTGCATCCACAAGCTGCGAGAAGTGAGTTCTAGCCGCGTGAATGTTGTGCGTTTGCATGGTCTTGCCTCCCGTGGTCGATTTATCACCACCTTGGTCCTGGTGGTGAACTAAGTAAAGTGCGCCATGGCTCTGCTCTCTCCCTGTCATTTCTACCAGTACCCCGCACCGCCACAATGCTGCACCCTTGCCTCATACATGAATGCAAGGAGTGCACGTCATGCCTACTTGTCGCTACCACTACGATGCGCTGGACCGCCTGGCTGCCCGCAAGGAGTCTGCGCAGGAGCCCACCCGGCATTTCTACCAGGCCAGCCGTCTGGCGACTGCGATTGGCGACAATCTGCATCGAACGATCCTGGCAACCGAGCGGCAGTTACTGGCACAAAAGGATGTATCCGCAGCCGGCGAGCGCAGTTATCTGTTCGCCATCGATCAAAAGGACAGTGTGCTGACAGCCGGTAGTGCGGGCCAACGAATCGACATTGCCTATAGCCCTTACGGCCATCGTCAGAGTTCAGCGTTACTGCCTGGTTTTAACGGGCAGGAAGCAGACCCGCTGACCGGTCACTCTCTGCTGGGCAACGGCTACCGTGCTTACAACCCGGCATTGAAGCGCTTCAACAGTCCGGACAGCCTGAGTCCGTTTGGTGAAGGGGGACTGAATTCGTATGCCTATTGCGCTGGCGATCCGGTGAATCACAGCGACCCGACAGGGCATGCGGTGGAGGATCTGCTGCTTTCATTTGCCTGGATCGGGCTCGGTTTTTTCGGCGCCGCCTGGGGGGTAAAACTCGCTGTGCCGTCGATCCGCAAGGTGCTCAAAGGCGGCGCTCCGGCCTCAACCAAACTGGCAGCCGCCGGTGCAGTGGGGCAACTGGCAGCCAGTTCCGCATTCACTGCAAGCCGGGTCATCGTGGCTGTCGACCCTGAGTCGCCTGTTGCAAAGCCACTGATGTGGGGCGCAATAGCGCTTGGAGCGCCTTCGTTGGGTATGCGGGTTTCATCGTTTTATGTCGGCAGACGAGAAGCTGCTCTGGTCCTTCGGCAAGCCGCTTCGTCTCAGCGCAAGGGGTCTCTGGAGCAATGGTGGCAGCGTCTTGCCGTGCGCAAAACGGCTCAACCCGTGCCACAAGAGTCTCAGGTCCGGGAGCGAGCCGCTCTGGACTCGTGGCTTGAGGCTTTGGACAGCCCCAAAAACCGGAACATCCTGCTCAGGGCCCAGCAGGCGACGACTCGAAAAATTCGCACTATCAGTTGGGTATAGCGACGGCATAACCCCTTCAATGGCGGCATGACGATTCAGGCGGCATGTCGCAAGGAACCCTCTCACTCGGCAACAGTCGCATATTCACATCACTTCAAGCGATACCCCGCTTGCCCCGGCATCCGTCAAGGAGTCTGCATGCCACTCCCTCCTGCAAGACTGCTTCCTGTTGGCCTGGCAGCCGCCTTGCTATTGGCCGGCTGTAGCGACAAAGAACCCCAGGCGCCCGAGTTGCCGCGCGTCTATGTGCAAGACGTGCAGCAGGCAGGCTTTGCCGCCAGTGTGGCGCTGACCGGCGATATCCAGGCGCGGGTGCAGACGCCGCTGTCATTCCGGGTCAACGGCAAGATCACCCAGCGTCTGGTCGATGTCGGTGACCGGGTCACGGCGCGGCAGGTGCTGGCCCGGCTAGACCCGAAAGACTTGCAGATCAATGTCGACACGGCGCAGGCCGCCGTGGCCGCCGAGCAGGCGCGGGTCGCGCAGGCGAAAACGGCGTTCTGGCGGCAGGAGCAACTGTTGCCCAAGGGCTACACCAGCCGCAGTGAATACGATGCAGCGCAGGCCCAGTTGCGCGGCAGCGAAAGCGCCTTGAAGGCGGCGCAGGCGCAACTGGCCAATGCCCGCGAGCAACTGAGCTACACCGCGCTGCTGGCCGACGCGCCGGGTGTGATCACCGCGCGCCAGGCCGAAGTGGGGCAGGTGATACAGGCCACGCAACCGATCTTCGACCTGGCCCGCGATGGCGAGCGCGATGCGGTGTTCAACGTCTATGAATCACTATTCGTGCAGCCGCCGACCGATCAACCTGTGCAGGTCAGCCTGCTGGATAACCCGAACATACAAGTGCAGGGCAAGGTGCGCGAAGTGACGCCAGCGGTGTCGGCGCAGACCGGCACCTTGCAGGTCAAGGTTGCCCTGGAAAAACTCCCGGCCGGCATGGACCTCGGCTCGGTGGTCAGCGTGGCCCTCAACGGGCCGGCCAGGCCACGGGTCGAGCTGCCGTGGGCGGCGCTGACCAAGAACATCGGCGAGGACATCGGCCAGCCTGCGGTGTGGGTGGTGAACGGTGACGGCAAGGCCAACCTGCGCACGGTCAAGGTCGCGCGTTATCTGACCGGCAAGGTGATTATCGATTCCGGCCTGGAGTCGGGCGAGCGGGTGGTCACCGCCGGTGGGCAATTGCTGCACCCGGACATGCAGGTCGAGATTGCCGAACCAAAAGAGAAAGATCCGGGAGCCAAACCATGAAGCGCCGTGCCTGCCTTGTATTGAGCGCTGCCTTGTTGGCGGCCTGCGGCCAGGACGAACCGGCGCCGGAGCCGGTACGCCCGGTGTTGTCGGTGCTGGCCGAAACCGAGTCGGTGGCGGATTTCGGTCGTTTTGCCGGCAATATTCAAGCGCGCTATGAAAGCGTGCTGGGCTTTCGGGTGCCTGGGCGGATCGCCCGGCGCGTGGTCGATGTGGGCGATGAAGTGGCCAAGGGCGATCTGCTCGCCACTCTCGACCCCACCGATCAGCAAAACGTCGTGCGCGGCCGTGAAGGCGATCAGGCGCAGGTCGAGGCACAGTGGATCAACGCCCAGGCCAACGCCCGCCGCCAACAGACCTTGTTTGATCGTGGCGTCGGCGCCCAGGCGCAACTGGATATTGCCCTCACTGATCTGAAAACCACCCGCTCTTCTCTCGACCAGGCCCGCGCCGCCGTCGCCCAGGCCCGTGATCAACTGACCTACAGTGAGTTGCGCAGCGATCACAAGGCGGTGGTCACCGAATGGAAAGTCGAAGCCGGGCAAGTGGTCACGGCAGGCCAGGAAGTGGTCATCCTCGCGCAACCCGACATCAAGGAAGCGGTGATCGATCTGCCGGCCGCCCTGCTCGAACAGTTGCCGGCTGGGGTGCAGTTCACCGTTGCCAGTCAGCTTGACCCCAGCGTCAGCACCGCTGCCACGCTGCGGGAAGTTGAACCGCAGCCGGACCGCTCGACCCGCACCCGCCGCGCGCGCCTGACCCTGGCCGAACAGCCGCCGGCGCTGCGCCTCGGTACGGCGGTCAGCGTCAGCCTGACTTCCGCTATCGCGCCGCGCCTGCGCCTGCCGCTCAGTGCTTTGCAGGAAGTGCAGGGCAAAACCCAGGTCTGGGTGGTCGATACCGCCAGCAAGACAGTCAATCCCAAACCGGTGCAGGTGCTCAGTCGCTCGGCCGACAGCGTGTGGCTGGCCGGCGGCATTCAGGCCGGCGAGCGGGTGGTCACGGCCGGGGTCAATAGCCTGAAGCCTGGGCAGAACATCAAAATCGATAAGGAAGGCCCACGATGAAAGGTGGCTTCAATCTGTCCGAGTGGGCCATCAAGCATCAGTCGTTTGTCTGGTATCTGATGTTCGTTGCGCTGTTGATGGGCGTGTTTTCCTACATGAACCTGGGCCGTGAGGAAGACCCGTCGTTCACCATCAAGACCATGGTCATCCAGACCCGCTGGCCCGGCGCGACGGTCGACGAGACCATCGAGCAGGTCACCGACCGCATCGAGAAAAAGCTCGAAGAGCTCGACTCGCTGGACTATGTGAAGAGCTACACGCTGCCGGGCGAGTCGACCATCATGGTGTTCCTGCGTGACACCACCGACGCCAAGGCGATTCCGGAAATCTGGTACCAGGTGCGCAAGAAGATCGAGGACATTCGCGGCCAGTTCCCGCAGGGCCTGCAAGGGCCGTCGTTCAACGACGAGTTCGGCGATGTCTACGGCTCGATCTACGCCTTCACCGCCGACGGTTTTTCGATGCGCCAGTTGCGCGACCATGTCGAGCAGGTGCGTGCCGAGATTCGCGGGGTCGAAGGGCTCGGCAAAGTGCAGATGATCGGCCAGCAGGACGAAGTGCTGTACCTGAATTTCTCGACCCGCAAGCTGGCCGCGCTCGGGCTCGATCAGCGCCAGGTGCTGCAAAGCCTGCAAGCACAGAACTCGGTCACGCCGGCCGGGGTCATCGAGGCGGGACCGGAGCGTATTTCGGTGCGCACCTCTGGGCAGTTCGCCTCGGAGAAGGATCTGGCGGCAGTCAATCTGCGCCTTAACGACCGCTTCTACCGGCTGAGCGACATTGCCGAGATCGAGCGTGGTTTCACCGACCCGCCGGCGCCCTTGTTTCGTTTCAACGGCCAGCCGGCGATTGGCCTGGCGATTGCCATGAAGGACGGCGGCAATATCCAGAGCTTCGGCAAGGCCCTGCATGCGCGCATGGACGAGGCCACCGCCAACCTGCCGGTGGGCGTTGGCGTGCACAAGGTGTCGGACCAGGCCGAGGTGGTCGACAAGGCGGTGGGCGGCTTTACCAGCGCGTTGCTCGAGGCGGTGATCATCGTCATGGTGGTCAGTTTTATCAGCCTGGGGATTCGCGCGGGCCTGGTGGTGGCCTGCTCGATCCCGCTGGTGCTGGCCATGGTCTTTGTGTTCATGGAGTACAGCGGCATCACCATGCAGCGCATTTCTCTGGGCGCATTGATCATCGCGCTGGGGTTGCTGGTGGACGATGCAATGATCACCGTCGAAATGATGGTCACCCGCCTGGAGCAGGGCAAGAGCAAGGAAGAGGCGGCGACTTATGCCTACACCTCGACCGCTTTCCCGATGCTCACCGGCACGCTGGTGACGGTGGCAGGCTTCGTGCCCATCGGCCTGAACAACAGCTCGGCGGGTGAGTACACCTTCACCCTGTTTGCGGTGATTGCCGTGGCCATGCTGGTCTCATGGGTCGTCGCGGTGCTGTTCGCGCCGGTGATCGGCGTGCACATTCTCAGCAGCAAGATCAAGAAAAAGTCCGAAGAGCCGGGCCGTATCGGCCGGGCGTTCAACAGCAGCATGATCTGGTCGATGCGCCATCGCTGGTGGGCGATCGGGATTACCTTGCTGCTGTTTGCCGGGGCGCTGTTCTCGATGAAGTTCGTGCAGAACCAGTTCTTCCCGGCCTCCGATCGCCCGGAAATTCTGGTCGATCTGAAGCTGCCGCAGAGTGCGTCGATCAATGAAACCCGCAAGGTGGTCGACCGCCTGGAAGCGACCCTCAAGGGCGATGAAGACATCGTGCGCTGGAGCACCTACATCGGCCAGGGCGCGCTGCGTTTCTACCTGCCGCTGGACCAGCAATTGCAAAACCCGTTCTATGCCCAGCTGGTGATCGTCAGCAAGGACCTGGACGCCCGTGGCGCGTTGACTACCCGCTTGCAGCAACGCCTGCGCGAAGATTTTGTCGGCGTCGGCTCGTTCGTGCAGCCGCTGGAAATGGGCCCGCCGGTGGGCCGGCCATTGCAGTACCGGATCAGTGGGCCGGACATCGACAAGGTGCGTCAGCACGCCATCGAACTGGCGACCTTGCTGGACAACAATAGCCATGTCGGCGAAGTGGTCTACGACTGGAACGAGCCGGGCAAGGTGCTGCGCATCGACATCAATCAAGACAAGGCGCGGCAGTTGGGGCTGTCGTCCGAAGACGTGGCCTCGGTGATGAACAGCGTGGTCAGCGGCTCGACCGTGACCCAGGTACGCGACGACATTTACCTGATCAACGTGGTGGGCCGCGCGGTGGATGCCGAACGTGGCAGCCCGGAAACCCTGCAAAACCTGCAGATCGTCACCCCGGCCGGCACCTCGATTCCGCTGCTGGCCTTTGCCACGGTTGGTTATGAACTGGAGCAGCCGCTGGTCTGGCGCCGCGACCGGCAGCCGACCATCACCGTGAAAAGCTCGGTGCGCGATGCGATTCAGCCCACCGATCTGGTGGCGCAGCTCAAGCCCGAGATCGATAAATTCACCGAAGGCCTGCCCAGCGGCTACAAGGTCGCCACCGGCGGCACCGTGGAGGAGAGCGGCAAGGCGCAAGGCCCGATTGCTCAGGTATTGCCGCTGATGCTGTTTCTGATGGCGACCTTCCTGATGATCCAGCTGCACAGCGTGCAGAAGATGTTTCTGGTCGTCAGCGTGGCGCCGCTGGGGCTGATCGGCGTGGTGCTGGCGCTGGTGCCGACCGGCACGCCGCTGGGCTTCGTGGCGATCCTCGGGGTGCTGGCGCTGATCGGCATCATCATCCGCAACTCGGTGATTCTGGTGACCCAGATCGATGCCTACGAGCGCGCTGGTTACCTGCCGTGGGACGCGGTGGTCGAAGCCACCGAACACCGCCGCCGGCCAATTCTGCTGACGGCAGCGGCGGCCAGCCTCGGCATGATCCCCATCGCCCGTGAAGTGTTCTGGGGACCGATGGCCTATGCCATGATCGGCGGGATTGTGGTGGCCACCTTGCTGACGCTGCTGTTCCTGCCGGCGCTGTATGTGGCCTGGTACCGGATCAAGGAGCCGAGCGAGCAGCAGCGCCACGAACGACAGGCCAGCCAGCACACGGCTGATGCGCAGGCTGAAACTTAGGCGACAGGTTCAATGGTCAGGGAAATTCGACGGATCAGCACGTCTGCCTGGGGCAGTGCCTGTGTGGGCGTTGCTGCTGCAGGTGGCAGGTCGTTGTCGACTAATATGGCGCCCTGAGGCACTGACGCCGGTGTGTGCAGCGTGGTGATACTTATAAAGCAGCTGGTCAATGGCTGTTCGAAGGCGAGCCGGGTCGATACTTCTCTCCATTGTGTCGTGGTCATGACGGGGGCGATTGAAACCATTGTGTTGCCGTCGGGTTGCAGACCGCCAACGGTGACAGTAATACGTGCGCCGTCCGGCTCCAGGCCAAGCACATCGAATTTCAGCCGCATGGTCTGGCCGGGGATGTCTTGCACCAGGTTTTGAGAAGCAATGACGCTGACGGGCATCCGGAAACTGGTGTCATCGCCGTTGACCTGGAATTGCGCATTGTAAATCCAGTCCCGGAATTTTTTTCTGAAGTCGCCATTGCTGATGAATTCGCTAGCCATGATCTGTTCCTTTGATCATCAGTACGAAAGCGTCCTGAAGTGCACTCATTCTGAACACTGCCTGAGGTGCCGGGTACTATCAGAAATGCTAGGTTCATGACGCAATTGCAAGACCGGATGATTCAACGCCGGCGCCACACACTCACCAGCCAGGGTTGCTGATCACGCGGCAGGCCGGCGGGGCGGTAATAGTGCTCAAGCTCGACAAAGCCTGCATCGGTCATCCGTGCGCGCCAGCTGTCCAGGTCGTGGTATGAACCATAGCGCCGGCCGTTCCAGCCTTCCTGATTCTCGCCGCGCGGGTTGGAGCTGAGCAGCACGCCGCCAGGCTTCAAGGTGGCCTGCAACTGCTTCAGCACCCTGGGCAACTCCTGGGCCGGGACGTGAAACAGTGAGGCGTTGGCAAAAATCCCGTCGAAGCGCGCCGCTGGCAGGTCCAAGGCCAGAAAGTCCTGATGCCAGACCTCGCAGCCGGTGTCGGCGCGAGCCATCTCGACAAAGCGTGCGCTGCCATCGAGCCCGACCGCCACATGCCCCAAGGCACCGAAGGCCTTCAGATCACGGCCCGGCCCGCAGCCGAAATCCAGAATCTGCCAAGGCGCGGTGCCTTGAATATGGCGCAACAGCGCTTCGATATTCTGGCTGACATCATGATCGCGGGTGCCCTCGCGAAAGCTGTCGGCCACCTGGTTGTAATGCGCAAGCGTGGTATCGGTGATGCGGGCGAGGGTTGGCGGGTCGAGTTTCACAGGCGGCTGTCCGTCATGGGCGAGCCGCCAATATACGCCGGCTGGCATCGGGGGCAATTGGACGCTGGCACATTCAGGATGGCAGGCACTCTTGTGGGAGGCAGCTTGCTGGCGATAGGGCCCGTTCAGGCAGCGGCACATGATGTCTGAGAACACTAAACCCAGCAGCAATCCCAAAGCGAATACTGACGCACGCTATTGACCAGGCCTGCCCGCAACGGATTGGCGACCACGTAGCGAGCGAACCTGACAATATCCTGCTCTCGGCGCACCGCTTTGTCGTGATAGCCATCCTGCCAAAGCCGACCTTGGCGCCCGTTCGCTTTGTTGATCGCAATCGCACTCTTTGATTTGACCCTCTGCATGACTCGCGACAATGAGCCATTACGAATTTCAAGCAGCCAATGAAAATGATCGGGCATTACCACCCAGGCCAGGGAGTGAGCAAAGTCCAGCTCCTGAGCCGCCCTCAATTCAAAGACCAGCAGACGCCCGATAGCCCAATTGCTAAAGACAGGCTCTCTGTTGCGAGTAGTGGCCGTTACCAGATAAACCTGACCCACCCCCGAAAATCGTCCGGCACGTAAATTATGTGATCGTGGTTGAGCTAACATTCCTTGTCCTTCAAATTGAGATCATGAGGGCTTGAATGTAGCCGTAGAAAAACTTTTTCAGGGCCAGGGAGGTGTCAGAGTATTTCATGCCATTCATGCAGGCCAAATCGCCAGCAAGCTGCCTCCCACACAGTGTGAATAACTGGCGTATCGCTATGCTTTGGTATTTATGAATTCATCAACTTTTCGGATCCAGAAGTTGGATGTTTATTATTCTCGGCGGTGCCCAGTAAGAGTGATTACAGACCCGGTCAATCACGCTATAAGTCACTTCCGCCGGCTGGGTTTCTATCGCTTCGCGAATAAATGAAGCGGGCACGATCAGGTCGATGGCGTCGCCTACATCTTCGCTACGCAGCGGTGGCAGGTCCAGGCGCAGGTCGCCCCAGCGCAGGGTGATTTCGTCGTGGGCGGCCATGTTCAGGTAGGGTTCGATGGTCAGTGGCAGGCCATTTTCCAGATGCCTGGAGGTCACGCCACGGCGGGCGACCGAGGCGGGCAGCGACAGCGGCGCCAGCCCCTGGTTTTCTTCCTCGCTACAGCCAGGCAGTTGTCCGCCGGGTGCATCGAGCTTGACCCACAGCTTGTGGCACGACGAAATCACGGGCGTTGCGCCGATTTTCATTACCCGGTAATAGGTGCGGGCCTTGCCGTTCTGCAGGAAGCTTTCCGGTACGCGCAGATTAACCGGCTGTTGCAGATCGTCACGCGTCAGCACCGTGGAGGCCACGTAGCAACCGTCCCAGAACAGCTCGATCAAATCGCCTTCGTCCATCGCTTCGTAGGCCTCGATCTGCACCGTCAGTTGCGACGCCGCCAGCAGTCCGATGCCATGACGACAGGCCATTGGAATATGCGGGGCCGGCAGTTTTAACAGGCTGTTGGTGCAAGGGGTGTGGTTCATGTCCGAAATACTCGCTCGTTTCAGTCGTGCAACTAAAAAGGAACAGGCGAACCAGCCCCTGTCACGAGCCTAGTCGCCGGTTGATCAATAACAGGGTGCGCAGAAAAGTGGCACAAGGTTCGAATGAGCGCTTTTGAGTGCATCGAACTTGTTATTTTTTGAGCTAATGGACTTTAGTTGGGGCTGTCAACATGTAAGCCGGCGGGGAAGGTATGAAACGAGATAATCAGACGATTCCTACACTTGTCGGCAGAGGCTGTTTACCGGGCGGTAAGCAGCCGTCCTACTGAGCAACGGGTGAAAAGTTCAGGAACGGCTGCGTTCCAGAAATTGCCGGGTGCGTTCTTCCTTGGGGTCGGCAAACAGCGCCTTGGCTTCACCCTGTTCGACGATGACGCCTTTGTCGATGAAGATCACCCGATTGGCCACATCCCGGGCAAAGCTCATCTCGTGGGTGACGATGACCATGGTGCGCTTTTCGGCGGCCAGGGCGCGGATGGTGTTGAGTACTTCGCCCACCAGTTCCGGGTCCAGCGCCGAGGTTGGCTCATCGAACAGAATCACCTGCGGCTCCATCGCCAGCGCGCGGGCAATGGCCACCCGTTGCTGCTGGCCGCCGGACAGGCGCTTGGGGTAAGCGTCTTCCTTGCCGCTAAGGCCGACCTTGGCCAGCAACTGCCGCGCCAGGGCAATGGCCTTTTCCCTGGGCACCTTCTTGACCACCACCGGGCCTTCAATGACGTTCTCCAGTGCCGTGCGGTGCGGGAACAGGTTGAAGTTCTGGAACACAAAACCCACTTGCTGGCGCAACTGACGGATCAGCCCTTGTTGCTGGCTGAGCGGGCGGTTGCCGTCGATCTGGATATCGCCGACCTTGAGCGTGCCGCCCGACGGTTCTTCAAGCAGGTTCAGGCAGCGCAGCAAGGTGGTTTTGCCCGAGCCGCTGGGGCCGATGATCGCTACCACTTCGCCGGCCTCGACACGCAGGTCGATGCCTTTGAGCACCTCGTTGCCCTTGAACTGTTTGGTGAGCCCCTTGATTTCAATCATGCATCAGGACTCCTGTTCATGGCGGTTGACCCGCGCTTCAAGACGGTTTTGCAGGTGCGACAGTGCGGTGGCCAAGACCCAGTAAATCAGCGCAGCGGCCAGGTACATGGTGAAAATCTCGAAGGTGCGAGCGGTGATCAACTGCGCCTGGCGGAACAACTCCGGCACCTGAATGGTGGCGGCCAGCGCGGTGTCCTTGACCAGCGAAATGAAACTGTTGCCCAGCGGCGGCAGCGCCGTGCGCGCAGCCTGCGGCAGGATCGCCCGGCGCATGGCCTGCCAGCGGGTCATGCCGATGCTGGCAGCGGCTTCCCATTGCCCGCGGTCCACCGAGCCGATGGCGGCACGCAGGATTTCACAGGCGTAGGCGGCCATGTTCAGCGAAAAACCGATCAGCGCGGCCGGCAGCGGGTCGAGTTCAATCCCCAGTTGCGGCAGGCCGTAATAAATCATGAACAGCTGCACCAGCAGCGGCGTGCCGCGAAAGAACGACACGTAGACACGTGCCGTCCAGTTCACCAGCTTCAACCGCGACAGGCGCATCAGGGCCAGGGCAAAACCCAGCAGCAGGCCGAAGAACATGCCGCCCAGGCTGAGCACTACCGTGTAATACGCGCCCTTGAGCAGAAAGGGCGCGGACTCGATGACGAGGTTGAGGCTTTCTTCAATCATTGAGTGACATCGGCGCCAAAGTACTTCTGCGACAGCTTGGCCAGCGTGCCGTCGGCGCGCAGTTTATCCAGCGCCTTGTCGATGGCCTCCAGCAGCTCGGGCTCACCTTTGCGCAGGGCGATACCGGCTTCCTGACGCGAGAACGGCTCACCGGCGACAGCCAGGGTGTCCTTGGTCTTGGCGACCAGTTCCAGCGCCGCCAGACGGTCGACCAGAATGGCGTCGATGCGGCCTACGCGCAGGTCCTGGTACTTGGTCGGATCATCGTCATAGGTCTTGATGATGGCGGTCGGTACGTTTTCCTTGAGCCATTGCTCGTAGTTGGTCCCCAGGCCCAGACCGACTTTCTTGCCGCTCAGGTCCTGGGCGCTCTTGACCTTGTCGGCATCCGCCTTCTTGGTCAGGGCCTGAATACCGGACACGGTGTAGGGTTTGGAGAAGTCGTATTTTTTCTTGCGCTCTTCGGAGATGGTCACCTGATTGACGACAACGTCCAGACGCTTCGATTCCAGTGCGGCAAGAATGCCGTCCCATTTGGTCGGCTGGATCTTGGCCTTGACCCCCAGTTCCTTGGCCAGTGCTTCAGACAGCTCGACCTCGAAACCGGTGAGTTTGCCGTCGGCGTCGACGAAGCTGAACGGTGGATAAGTGCCTTCCAGGCCCACGCTCAGGGTGCCGCTGTCCTTGATTTTCTGCAGTTGTTCGCCGGCCAGAGCTTGCCCGGCCAGGCCCGTGCCGAGCGCCAGGCTCAGAGCGGAAAACAGGAAGGTACGACGAATAGCGGAAATGTTCATGCGAGCCCCTAAATGAATGCACGTGTCGAGCAGGATTTCAGACTTCTCACTGACGAACAAAGTGCCGGGAAAACGAGGATTTACCCGGCACCGGGTTCGTATGGTGCGCACTATAGAAGTTGTTTTTTATAAACAAAAATAACTAAAAAATGGATTCATATTTCCTTATTGAATAAGCAACGCAGAGCGCTCTGGCCTGCGCTATTCAACTGGCAAACACATCCGGATAAGCAAACAAGGCCGGGGCTCCGCCGGTGTGGACGAAGACAATCGGGCCATCGTCGAAGCGCTGCCGGCCGATGCCGTCGAGCAGCCCGGCCATCGCCTTGCCGGTGTAGACCGGGTCGAGCAACAGGCCTTCCTGGCTGGCCACCAGACGGATTGCCGCCAGCGTTCCGGCATTCGGTTCGCCGTAGCGTGGGGCGTAGTACTCGTCCCACAGGTTGATTTTCAAGCGTTCCGGCAAGGAAATATTGAGCAATTGTGCGGTGCGTTCGGCCAGGCCCTGAACCTTGGGCAACTGGTCCTCTTCGCTGCGCGAAACGGTGACCCCGATCAGCGGCAGATCCGGCAGTCGTTCCGCCAGCGCCAGGGCCAGGCCGCTGTGGGTGCCGGCACTGCCGGAGGCCACGACCACGGCGGCGAACGGCTCGCCGAGTTGCTCGATCTGGTCGGCCAGTTCAAGGCCTGCCCGCACATAGCCCAGCGCGCCGACCGGGCTGGAACCACCGATGGGCACCAGATACGGCTTTTTGCCGTTGCTGTGCAGGCGCGCGGCCAGGGCTTGCAACAGCTCATCGGCGTTGTCGAGGTTTTCGACCAGCTCGACCTTGGCATCGAACAGCTCCAGCAGCAGCCGGTTGCCGTTATGCAGGTAATTGGGGTCTTCGCTGCCGATGGGGTTTTCCAGCAGGGCCACGCAACCCAGGCCCAGGCGAGCGGCCAGGGCTGCGGTCTGGCGTACATGGTTGGACTGGATGGCACCGGCGGTAATCAGCGTGTCGGCACCTTGTGCCAGGGCATCGGCGGCCAGGTATTCAAGCTTGCGTACTTTGTTGCCGCCCAGCGCCAGCGTGGTGGTGTCATCGCGCTTGATGTAGATATCGCGGCCGACCCAGGCCGACAGGCGCACAAGCTTTTCCAGCGGGGTAGGGGCGCCGATCAGGTCCAGGCGCGGGAAACGTTCAAGCTGTTTATTGAGCATGGGAATAACGGCGTTCCTGTAGATAATCGCTCGACTATAGGCAGAGGTTTCTGACACGGCAACCTGCGGGGCCTTATACCTGTGTGTGACGGTGCTGGTAAAAACGGGTATTTTTTCAACACAATTGTTTGCCGTACAGTAGAAGGCAGGCGGCCGCACACAAGCGATCGCGCCCCTTTACCGACTCAGGAGAGTTCAGCGTGAGCGATATTCCACCAGGCGCTGCCGATGGCCGCTACAGCCATTGGCAATTGCAGCGTATCGTCGGTCAGTTGCGTGAGGCGCGTGACGATTGGCGCACCCGTAACCGGCGGGTCAGTGGCGAGCATGGCGGCCGCGAGCTGCCGTCGCGCGCGGCCATGAGTGAAATCATCGAAGCCCTGACCGGGGCGCTGTTCCCGATGCGCCTGGGCCCGGTGGACCTGCGTGAAGAGAGCGAAGATTTCTACGTCGGCCATACCCTGGACGTCGCCCTCAATGCCTTGCTGGCCCAGGCCCGGCTGGAACTGCGCTATGTGGCGCAGCAGCAGGGCTTGAGTATCGAAGGCATCGACGCGCATGCGTTGCAGCTGATTCAGGATTTTGCCATTGCCTTGCCAGGCATCCGCAGGCTGCTGGACACCGATGTGCTGGCCGCCTATCAGGGCGATCCGGCCGCGCGCAGCGTCGATGAAGTGCTGCTGTGCTATCCGGGCATTCTGGCGATTATCCATCACCGCCTGGCGCACCATCTGTACCGCGCAGGATTGCCGTTGCTGGCACGCATCAGCGCTGAAATCGCCCATTCCGAAACCGGCATCGACCTGCACCCCGGTGCGCAGATCGGCCCGAGCTTTTTCATCGACCACGGGACCGGCGTGGTGATCGGCGAAACCGCGATCATTGGCGAGCGCGTGCGCATCTACCAGGCCGTAACCCTGGGCGCCAAGCGTTTCCCGGCCGATGAGAACGGCAACCTGCACAAGGGCCAGGCGCGCCACCCGATCGTCGAGGACGACGTGGTGATCTATGCCGGCGCCACCATTCTGGGGCGCATCACCATCGGCAAGGGCACCACCATCGGCGGTAACGTCTGGCTGACCCGCAGCGTGCCGGCCGGCAGCAACCTGACCCAGGCCAATCTGCTGCAAACCGACGACGGCACGCAGAAATAAACCCTTACCCCGTCACGGAACGATCCACTCGCCGCACACGTCCTACTCCTGTTCCGACCTCTTGAGCAAGGCCTGCGATTCGTCATCGCCGGCCTTTTCATGTTTAAATTGAACGTTCAATCAATGATGAACGGTGGTCCGCTGCCCGCTCCCAACAGGAGGCAAAGCCCTTGTCCTGCTTACGTCTGATCCTTGTTTTCCAGGCTCTTGTTTTACAGGCTATGGAGGCGTACCGCGTATGAATCCCCTCAATCCCGCCTCAAGCGGCCCGGTGCGCATGAATGCGCCGGTTTTCTACTTCGCTGCCAGTTTCATCCTGATCTTCGGCATCGTCGTCATCAGCTTTCCCGAGGCCAGCGGCCAGTGGCTGCTGGCGGCCCAAAACTGGGCGGCCAGCACGGTCGGCTGGTACTACATGCTGGTCATGACCCTGTATCTGGTCTTCGTGGTGGTCACCGCCTTGTCTGGCTACGGCAAGATCAAGCTCGGTGCCGACCACGACGAGCCCGAATTCAGCTACCTGTCCTGGGCCGGCATGCTGTTTGCCGCCGGTATCAGCATCACGCTGTTCTTCTTCTGTGTGTCCGAACCGCTGACCCACATGCTGCAACCGCCGCAAGGCGAGGCCGGCACCGTGGATGCGGCGCGCCAGGCCATGCAGCTGCTGTTTCTGCACTGGGGCCTGCATGGCTGGGGCGTGTTCGCTTTTGTCGGCATGGCCCTGGCGTACTTTGCCTATCGGCATAACCTGCCGCTGGCCTTGCGCTCGGCGCTGTACCCGCTGATCGGCAAGCGCATCAATGGCCCGATCGGTTACGCAGTCGACGGCTTCGGCATCATCGCCACGATTTTCGGCCTGGGCGCCGACATGGGCTTTGGCGTGCTGCACCTCAATTCCGGCCTGGATTATCTGTTCGGCGTGGCCCACACCCATTGGGTACAGGTCGGGCTGATCACGCTGATGATGGGCGCCGCCATCGTGGTCGCGGTGTCCGGAGTCGACAAGGGCGTGCGGGTCATGTCCGACATCAACATGCTGCTGGCCTGTGCACTGCTGTTGTTCGTGCTGTTCGCCGGTCCCACGCAACACCTGCTCAACACGCTGGTGCAGAACATCGGCGATTACCTGGGCGCGCTGCCGACCAAGAGCTTCGACGTGTATGCCTACAAGAGCGTCGATGGCTGGCTGGGCGGCTGGACCGTGTTTTATTGGGCCTGGTGGATTGCTTGGGCGCCGTTCGTGGGCCTGTTCATCGCCCGCATCTCGCGCGGCCGCACAATCCGTGAATTCGTCTTCGGTGTGCTGCTGATTCCACTGGGTTTCACCCTGGCCTGGATGTCGATCTTCGGTAACAGCGCCATTCACCAGGTGCTGGAAAACGGCATGACTGCGCTGGGCCAGTCAGCCATCGACGACCCGTCGATGACCCTGTACCTGCTGCTGGAAACCTACCCGTGGAGCAAGACGGTCATCGCCGTGACCGTGTTCATCAGCTTCGTGTTCTTCGTGACCTCTGCCGACTCTGGCACCGTGGTGCTTTCGACCCTGTCGGCCAAAGGCGGCAGCGCCGATGAAGACGGTCCGAAATGGCTGCGGGTGTTCTGGGGCGCGGCCACCGCGCTGATCACCAGCGGCCTGCTGTTTTCCGGCAGCATCGATGCGCTCAAGTCGGCGGTGGTACTGACCTCGCTGCCGTTCTCGCTGATCCTGCTGCTGATGATGTGGGGGCTGCACAAGGCGTTCTACATGGAATCGCAGCGCCAGCTTGCGCAGCTGTACTCGCTCGCCCCGGCCTCCGGTGCCCGGCGTGGCGGCTGGCGCCAGCGCCTGAGTCAGGCCGTGCATTACCCGTCGCGTGACGAGGTGTACCGCTTCCTCGACCAGACCGTACGCCCGGCCATCGACGAGGTCACGGCAGTGTTCGTCGAGAAGGGCCTGAGCGTGAGCCAGGTGCCTGATCCTGCCAACGACTCGGTTACCCTCGAAATCGGCCACGGCGAAGAGCGCCCGTTCATCTATCAGGTGCAGATGAAAGGCTTCTTCACCCCGTCCTTCGCGCGTGGCGGCATGGGCTCCAAGCAACTGAACAACCGCCGCTACTACCGCGCCGAAGTGCACCTGAGCGAAGGCAGCCAGGATTACGATCTGGTCGGCTACACCAAGGAGCAAGTGATCAACGACGTGCTCGACCAGTACGAACGGCACATGCAGTTCTTGCACTTGGTACGGTAAAAGCAAACCTTGTAGGAGCGAGCGCAGAGCTCGCGAATGCGGCCTGTCAGGCGCCGATATGTTGTCTGGACTGACCCTTTCGCGAGCTCTACGCTCGCTCCTACGGATTTAAAAGTGGATTTAGGCGAGGCCGCCGTTGGCGCGTAGCACTTGTCCGTTCACCCATCCCGAATCCGGCCCCGCCAGAAACGCCACCACGCTGGCAATATCCTCCGGCTCGCCAAGCCGTTGCAGCGGTGGCAGGCTGGCGAAGTGCTGGATCTGCTCCTCGGTCTTGCCATTCAGAAACAGTTCGGTGGCCACCGGCCCTGGCGCCACGGCGTTGACGGTGATGCTGCGCCCGCGCAGTTCCTTGGCGAACACCGGGGTCATGGCTTCGACGGCGGCCTTGCTGGCGTTGTAGATGGCGTAGCCGGGCAGGTTCAGCGCCAGGGCGGTGGTCGAGAAGTTGATGATCCGCCCGCCGTCGTTCAGGCGACTGCTGGCTTCGCGCAGGGTGTTGAACACGCCGCGCGTATTGACCGCAAAGGTCTGCTCGAACAGTTCGTCACTGGTCTCGGCCAGTGGCGTGGTCTTGAGGATGCCGGCGTTGTTGACCAGCACATCGACCTTGCCCAGATGATGTTCGGTGGCATCGAACAGCCGGCGCACATCGGCGGGGCTGGCGACATCGGCCTTGATCGCAATCGCGTCGCGACCTTCGGCCATCAGCTCGGCCACCAGGTTATCGGCCTCGTCGGCACTGTTGGCGTAGTTGATCACCACGGCAAACCCGTCGGCAGCCAAGCGCCGGGCGATTTGTGCGCCGATACCGCGTGAGGCTCCGGTGACGATGGCGACTTTGCGAGGACGACTCATGGGGCATCTCCTTCCAGACGTTGAATAGACATCCATCTTAGAGCGCTATGTGCTTTCCCGTTCAATCAAACGGCAATCGAGCAGGTTCAGCCGCTGGATTTCGTCCTCTACCGGCAACACCCCAAGACTCTGCAACACCCGTTGCGCCGCCAGTACGCCGATCTCCAGCGCTGGCGGCTTGATGGTGCTCAGGCTCGGCAGCAGCATTTCGGCGAAGGCATAGTCGCCAAAACCCATCACCGCGCAATCCTGCGGAATCGACAGCCCGGCACGCTGGCCGGCCAGCAGCCCGCCGGCCGCGAGATTGTCGTTGGCGAAAATGATCGCGTCCGGGCGCGTCTCGCTGTTCATCAGCTGTTGCATGGCCTGCTTGCCGGCCTCGAACGGCGCCAGCCCAAGGTCGGGGGCGAACACCCATGGTTCCAGGCCCAGCGCTTTCAAGGTGTCGGCATAACCGTCGCGGCGCTCCAGCGCGCTGAAGTCGCCGGCCACGCTGTTTTGCACAAAGGCGATGCGCCGGTAGCCCTTGCCATGCAGATGCCGCGTTGCAGTAACGCCGACCTGGTAATGGGAAAAACCGATCTGGATCGGGCTGCGCTCCGGGCGGTAATCCCAGGTTTCGATCACCGGCATGTCGGCCTGCTCGATCATCTTTTGCGTGCCGTCGGTATGAAAGTGGCTGGTCAGCACCAGCGCTGCCGGCGACCAGCCGAGAAACGCCCGCACCGCGCTTTCTTCCTGTTCGGCAGAAAAGTAACTGGATGCCAGCAGCAACTGGAAGCCGTGCTGGCTCAGGGTGTCGCTGAAGCCCTGGATGGTGTTGGCGAAGATCGGCCCGGAAATGTTCGGGATCACCATGGCCACCACTTTGCTGCGCGCCGAGGCCAGCCCGCCGGCCACCAGATTGGGCACATAACCCAGTTCTTCGACCACCGCCGCGATGCGCTCGCGCAGGTCGGGGGAGACCTGGTCAGGCTGGTTGAAGTAGCGCGAGATGGTGATCGACGACACGCCGACCTGCTTGGCCACGGCGCTGAGTGTGACTCTGCCTGCGCCGCGGCGTTTGCGTGTTGCGGGAGGAAGCTCTGCCATGCCTGATCGTTCGCATAAAAGAAAAAAGAATATAAAAGTAATTTTTCAGTATTGGACGCTCTATGGTCCGTTTTCTGATACTGGCGATGTTAGCGCTAACGTCATGGTTTGTCTGCTACTCGCCACTGCGAATGCCGAAGCCCGTTTAGCCGCAATAACCCGAAGATGCGTGGGGCATCGACGAATTCAGGCACTTTCACGCAGAACTTTCAGGCAGGCACGCAGATGCACACGACACTTGGCAGCGGCACCGCACACACTCCTCTGGCACAGGCCATCGGGCAAGCTCATTCAGCGCGGGCACGTCGTTGCGCGTGGCTGTTGATGGGCCTGGCCAGTTTGCCACTGACCTCGACTGTCGTGCTGGCAGACACCGCCCCGAACGCCTCCGACGCGCCGGTGCTCAATGCCGTGACGGTCACCGCCACGCGCCGCGAAGAGTCGCTGCAAAAAGTCCCGGTGGCGGTCTCGGTGGTCGAGGGCGAACAGCTTGAGCGCGATAACCGCAATGGCGTGGCGGCGCTGGTGCAGCAAGTGCCGAGCCTGAATTTTCGTACCGGCGCCTCCAACAAGGACACCTCGCTGTTCATTCGCGGCGTCGGCACCATTTCGACTTCTCCGGGCGTCGAGCCCACTGTGGCGACGGTCATCGACGGCGTGGTGCTCGGCCGTCCGGGCCAGGCGACGCTGGACCTGCTCGACCTTGAGCGCATCGAAGTGCTGCGCGGTCCGCAAGGCACGCTGTTCGGCAAGAACGCCTCGGCCGGCGTGCTGAACATCGTGACCAAGGCGCCGACCGAAGAAACCCACGGCTACATCGACCAGTCGTGGTACAGCGGCAACGAAAGCCGTACCCGCTTCGGCATCGGCGGCGCGCTGATTCCCGACACCCTCAAGGGCTCGATCACCACGCTGTTCGGCAGCTACGACGGCAACGTCGACAACAAGGCCAACGGTCACGAAGTCAACGGCTACAACCGCAAGGGCGTGCGCGGCAAGCTGGAGTTCACCCCCAACGACGACGTGACCTTTACCCTGGCCGCCGACTACATGCAGTCCCATGACGACGCACCCAACGGCGTGGTCAGCAAGAGCCTGACGCCTGCGTTCGCCAGCGCCCTGGCACCGGTGAATGCCAGCAGCGACAACCGCGATGTGGTCAGCGATTACCGCAGCCATGTCGACGATGTGAACAAGGGGTTATCTGGCCAGCTGGACTGGCAACTGGGCGACTTCACCCTGACCTCGATCACCGCCTGGCGTGGCTGGGACAACACCCAGTACCAGGACGGCGACCGCCTGAGCACCATCAGCCCGGCGTTTGCCGGTACCGAAGACAAGGGCGACCTGGACTACAACCAGTACTCGCAGGAACTGCGCCTGGCCTCGCCCAAGGGCGGCTTTGTCGAGTACGTCGGCGGGCTGTTCTACATGCATGGCAAGAGCGACGAAACCTACCAGCGCACGTTGATCACCACGACCTCCCAGGACCGTGGCATCGCCGACTACAGCACCACCAGCGAGAGCTACTCGGTGTTCGGCGAAAGCACCTTCAACCTGACCCCGGATCTGCGGGCCATCGCAGGTTTGCGCTGGACCCATGACAAGCTCGAATACGATCACCGCCGCGTCTCGACCTCGGCGGTCACGGTCAGCGGTATCCAGCCGGCGACCAGCAGCTCAGGCTCGGTGGACGAAGACGGCAAGTCCGGCCGCCTGGGCCTGCAATACGACCTCAGCGACACGGTGACCAGCTACGTGACCTACTCGCGCGGCTACAAGGGCCCGGCCTACAACGTGTTCTTCAACATGCAGCCGCGCGACACCGATGCGCTCAAGCCTGAGACCTCCAACACCTGGGAAGTCGGCATCAAGGCCAGCGCCTGGAACAACCGCCTGACCACCAACCTGGCGGTGTTCCACAGCGACTACGACAACTATCAAGCGAACTTTTTCGACAGCGTTGCCGGCCAGGTCGTGACCCGGCTGATCAACGCCGGTAGCGTGAAAACCGAAGGTGTCGAACTCGACTACGCGCTGCAAGTGACTCCGCAACTCAAGGTTTCCGGCGCACTGGCCTACACCAAGGCGCGCATCGACAGCTTCGCCTGCCCGGCCGGTGCTGCCGCGTCGTGCAACGTCGACGGCAAGACCCTGCCGTACAGCCCGGACTGGAAAAGCTATGTGCGTGCCGACTACAGCATCCCGCTGGACAACGGCCTGGATATCGAGCTGAGCAGCGACTACAGCTGGCAGAGCGAGGTGCAGTACGACATCAGCCAGAACGTCGACACCAAACAGGGCGCCTACGGCATCTGGAACGCCAGCATCGCCCTGGCTGACTACAACGCCGGCTGGCGTGTAGCCTTGCTGGGCAAGAACCTGGCCGACAAGTCGTACTCGCCAATGCTCGCCACCGGCGGCAACTACATCTACCGCGCCGTACCGCGTGACGATGAGCGTTATTTCGGTGTGCAGTTGCGTAAGGATTTCTGACATGAGCAAGCGTCAACTGAAACTGGGCGCATTCCTGATGGCCACCGGGCACCACGTTGCTGCCTGGCGCCACCCGGAAGTACCGGCTGATGCCGGCCTGGATTTCAAGCACTACAAGCACCTGGCCCAGGTGGCGGAGGCGGCGCGTTTCGACGCGCTGTTCGTGGCCGACAGCGTGGCCGCCGCGACCGGTGATATTGCCAGCCGCATGGCGCGCTCCGATCACTTCGAGCCGCTGACCCTGTTGTCGGCGCTGAGCGCGGTCACCGAGCACATCGGCCTGATCGCCACGGCGACCACCACCTACAACGAGCCGTACCATGTGGCGCGCAAGTTCGCCTCGCTCGATCACTTGTCCGGCGGGCGGGCAGGCTGGAACCTGGTGACCTCGGATGCGGCTGCCGAGGCGCAGAATTTCGGCCTCGACGAACATGTCGGCCATGCCGAGCGCTACAGCCGGGCGCGTGAATTTCATCAGGTGGTGACCGGCCTGTGGGACAGCTGGGCAGACGATGCCTTTACCCGCGACAAGGCCAGCGGTCAGTACTACGACCCGGCCAAAGTGCATGTGCTCGACCATCAGGGCGAACACTTCCAGGTCAAGGGCCCGCTCAACGTGGCGCGCTCGCCGCAGGGCCAGCCGGTGGTGGTGCAAGCCGGCTCTTCCGAGGTAGGCCGTGATCTGGCGGCGCGTACCGCCGAAGTGGTGTTTACCGCGCAAACCTCGTTGGCCAGCGCGCAGGCGTTTTATGCGGACCTCAAGGGTCGGCTGGCCGCGTATGGCCGCAGCCCCGAATCGCTGAAAATCATGCCCGGCGTGCTGATCGTGGTGGCTGAAACCGAGGCCCTGGCCAAAGAGAAGTTCGAATCGTTCCAGGACCTGGTCGAGCCGCACGTCGGTGTGGCGTTGCTGGGCCGCATGCTGGGCAACTTCGACCTGTCGGGCTATCCGCTGGACGGGCCGTTGCCCGAACTGCCATTGACCGACAGCGGCCAGCGCAGCCGTCAGGTATTGCTGACCGAACTGGCGGCGCGGGAAAACCTCAACCTGGCCCAGCTGGGCCGCCGCATCGCTGGCGGACGCGGGCATTACAGCCTGATCGGCACGCCTGAGCAGATTGCCGACGAGCTGCAGAACTGGTTCGAGCAGGGCGCCGCCGACGGCTTCAATGTGCTGGTGCCGCATTTGCCCGGCGGGCTTGAAGACGTGGCGCGCCTGCTGGTGCCTGAACTGCAACGGCGCGGTTTGTTCCGCACCGAGTACGAAGGCAGCACGTTGCGTGACAACCTCGGGTTGCAACGCCCCGCCAACACATTTGAATGACGTGTAGGACTTTGCGATGAAACCACTGGCATTACTCGCCGCCGCCCTGGCGTTCTGCGGGCTGATCAATACCGCGGCCGCCGCTGATCCCGAGACCTTGCGCATCGGTTTTCAGAAAGGCTCGATTCCTCTGGTGCTGGCCAAGGAACACAGCCTGCTGGAAAAGCGCTTCGCCAATACGCAGATCAAATGGATCGAGTTCCCGGCCGGGCCACAGATGCTTGAAGCGCTGAACATCGGCAGCCTGGACATCGCCTCCACCGGCGATATCCCGCCTATTTTTGCCCAGGTGGCCGGCGCCGATCTGGTGTATGTCGGCGCAGAACCCGCCAAGCCTCAGGCCGAGGTGATTCTGGTGCGCAAGGACAGCCCGCTGCAAAACGTCGCCGAGCTCAAGGGCCGCAAGGTTGCACTGCAAAAAGGCTCCAGCGCCCACAACCTGGTGCTGCGTGCGTTGCTCAAGGCCGGGTTGAGTTTCAAGGACATCCAGCCGATCTACCTGAGCCCCGCCGATGCCCGCGCCGCCTTTGAAAACGGCAGCGTCGATGCCTGGGCAATCTGGGACCCGTACTATTCCATCGCCCTGGTCGAAGGCCATAGCCGGCTGTTGGCCGACGGCACCGGGTTGGGATTGTCGGGACCGGTCTACACTGCCCGACGCGGCTTTGCCGAGCAGCATCCGGCATTCGTCCAGCAGGTGCTGGATGAACTGACCGGTGCCGACGAACTGACCCGCAGCCAGCGCGAGCAAAGCATCCAGATCCTGACCCGCAGCATGGGCCTGCCTGCCGAGGTGATCGGCCTGTACATCGACCACCGCCCGGTGTCGCCGAGCCTGCCGATCACGCCGGAAATCATCCAGGCACAGCAAGTGACGGCGGACCTGTTCTTCGACAATCGGCTGCTGCCCAAGAAGGTCGATATCCAGAAAACCGTGTGGCAAAAACCATAACCCGTAGGACCGGCTTTAGCCGGGAATGGCGCGCAATCGTTCCCGACTAAAGTCGGTCCTACGAGCCGCTCCTACGAGAAATTCGAAATCCAGAGAGCCGGGATACCCTCAATGACCTATATCGCTGCCGAAAACCGCTACACCGACATGCTCTATCGCCGTACCGGCCGCAGTGGCTTGCTGCTGCCGGCCTTGTCGCTGGGGCTGTGGCACAACTTCGGCGACAGCACGCCGATCGACACCCAGCGCGCCATGCTGCGCACCGCGTTCGATCTGGGCATCACCCATTTCGACCTGGCCAATAACTACGGCCCGCCCTACGGCAGCGCCGAGGTGAATTTCGGCCGTTTGCTGCGCGAGGACTTCAAGGCCTACCGCGACGAATTGATCATCTCGACCAAGGCCGGCTGGGACATGTGGCCGGGCCCTTACGGCCAGGGCGGCGGTTCGCGCAAATACGTGCTGGCCAGCCTCGACCAGAGCCTGCAACGCCTGGGCGTCGATTATGTGGATATCTTTTATTCGCACCGCTTCGACCCCGACACGCCGCTGGAAGAAACCGCCGGCGCCCTGGCGACTGCCGTGCAGCAGGGCAAGGCGTTGTACATCGGCATCTCGTCGTACTCGGGCAGCAAGACCCGGGAAATCGCGGCCTTGCTCAAGCAGTGGAACGTGCCGCTGCTGATCCATCAGCCGGCCTATAACCTGCTCAACCGCTGGGTCGAAAAAGACCTGCTCGACACCACCGACGAGCTGGGTGCCGGCGTCATTGCCTTCACCGCCCTGGCGCAGGGCCTGCTGTCGGACAAGTACCTCAATGGCGTGCCGCAGGACGCCCGGGTCAACCGTCCCGGCGGTGGCTCGCTGAAGGCCGAGCACTTGTCGGAGCAGAACCTGGCCCACGTTCGCGCCCTCAACGAGATTGCCCGCAGCCGTGGCCAGAGCCTGGCGCAAATGGCCCTAGCCTGGACCCTGCGCGACCCGCGGGTGACGTCGGCACTAATCGGCGCCAGCCGTCCCGAGCAAATCGTCGAGAACGTCGCGGCCTTGAACAATCTGACGTTCAGCGCTGAGGAACTGGCCGCCATCGACCGCTTTGCAGTCGAGGGCGGCATCAACCTGTGGGCCAAGCCTTCCCTGGCGCAATAAGCCCGAGGGCAGCGGGATGTTCGGGTAATACAGCGCTCTTAGCGGCACCTGCCAGGCAATACTGAAAAACGCTGTCGGTGCCTGCTCATCGCTGGCCGGCAGCAGTGCCGGTTCGTGCATGGGTTTCCAGGCCACGCTGTAGAAGTCAGTGGCGTTGTTCATAGCCGGCCCCGCTCGATGATTCGTGGGTCGGTGGCGTTCTGCGGGGTGACCTCCCAGACGCGGGGCGCGCCCGCCGGGCGTCGGGTCGCCGGACCAAACTCCGGAGTCGGTGGTGCCTCGTCGTGGTAATGCGGGTAACGCGCCTGGAAGTCCAGTGCCGCCTGGATGATCTGCACTTCGCCGAAACGGGTCCCCCAAAAGGCTGCATTGATGGGCATCCTGTTCGGCACTCCGGTGCTGCCGTGGCCAATGGGAAAGGTGACCATCGGCCAGCCCAGCGCATTGGGCAGTTCATAGAAATTGCGCCGGGCCTGCAAGCCGGTCTTTGCCGGGTCCGGGTCAGTGCCGAGGCGCAGGCCGACATGCGCACCCAATGGCATGACCAGCATGAAATCCACTTGTCGCATGCGCAGGGCCTGATACCACAGGTCCTGTTGCTGGCGCCGCAGCAGGTCGGCCTGGACCATCACCGAGTAAGGAACCTGCTCGATGACGCCGTGAAAAAACGCCGTGTCGTACATGCGCAGCAAGGTTTCGCGGTGTGGGTCCGGGCGCTGTTCGGCAAAGTCGGCCCCGGCCTGCCAGTAATGGGCCTCGTACTGCACCGGATAGCTGGTCAGCATGGTGGGGGTCATGAACATGGCCGGGTCTTCGGTGTTGAATATCGGCGCGGCGCGGCAGTAGAGCTTGTTTTCGGGGAGGTTCATGTCCAGGCCCGGAAAGTCGATCACTCGCGCGCCCATGTCGGCCAGTTGCGTCTTGAAGCGCTCGAAGGCTTCAAGGTAGTCCGCGTCATAGGCGCTGGAGGGCGGCAGGCCGGCCGTCTGAGGGAACATCCAGTCGGTTTGTGGAATGCCGATGGTGATCCCGCGCAGCGGTGTGGGGTCATTGCGCGGCGCGCACGGCAGTTCCAGCGCCGGAATGGGCGCCGACAGGGTCAACGGGTCGTTGACAGGGTCCAGGCCACTGATGATCGAGAGGATCAGCGAGGCATCGCGCACTGAACGGGCGATCGTGCCAGGCACATCCCAGCCCATGGTCAGTGGCATCAGGCCTGCGGTCGAGGCCAGGCCCAGCGAGGGCTTGATACCGCTGGCGCCATTGGCGGCAGCAGGAATGATCAGCGAACCACCGGTTTCCTCGGCCAGTGCCCCGGCACACAGGCGGGCGACCGGAGCAATACCGGAGCCGGAGCTCGAGCCACCCGGCACGCGGGTCTGATCCCACGCATTGGCACCGAAATCACCGTCCACGCTGCCGGAGAACTCCGAGCAGATGGTGTGACCGATCAGCACCGCGCCCTGTTCGCGCAGGCGGGCCACAATAGTGGCGTCCCGCAAGGCGACATTGGTGTCGAAAGCGTGGGTGCCATTCTTGCTTTCACGCCCGTGAATGGCGATGACATCCTTGGCGCCCAAGGCAATGCCGCACATGACCGGCGCCGGGCCGCGTGGATCATCGGGGTTGCTCAGCCACTGATCGGCCCAGCGCGACTGGGTCAGGGCTTCTTGTGCATCGATACGCACAAAGGCATTGAATCCGCCGTTGTCGTCGTACACCTCGAAGGGGCCGTTGTGGTTGTAGATCTGCGCCAGGTAGGCAATGGTCACTTGCTCGGCGGTTAGCTCGTTTGTGCGAAACAGCACGGCCATTTCGACTATTTCGTAATCCACGATGCGGTTGCGCAACTTGAACGACGAACGTGCCGGCAGGCAGGCGAGCAACCGTGCATTGACGGCGCGCAGCTCTGGATAGAGGGTGTAATCCATCACGATCAGCTCCTTGAAGCCCTGAGAGACAAGGCCGTTTCAAGGAGCTAATCAGCGAATGTTGCAGCCGTAAACTGACAAAAATACCAGCATGCCCCGCCACGCCTTGCTGGCCGGGCGTACCCTTTGGTCAGCTGTCCTCGCCGTCGTCGTCGTCAGCACCGTCGACTTTCATGCCCAGCTCTTTGATCTTGCGGGTCAGCGTGTTGCGACCCCAGCCGAGCAATACCGCTGCATCGCGGCGACGGCCGGCGGTGTGCTTGAGGGCGGTCTCGATCATGATCCGTTCGAAGGCCGGGACGGCGCTGTCGAGCAGGTTGGACTGGCCACGCGACAGAGCCTGATCGGCCCACTGACGCAGGGCTTGTTCCCAGTTGGTGACGGGAGCGGCGTCCTGCGGAACGTTGAGCAGCTCTGGCGGCAGGTCGCTGACGTGCACTTCACGGCCCGAGGCCATGACCGTGATCCAGCGGCAGGTGTTTTCCAGTTGCCGCACGTTGCCCGGCCACGGCAGGTGCTTGAGGTATTCCTCGGTCTCGGTCTTGAGCAGCTTGGGCTCGACCGCCAGCTCCTGGGCTGCGCGGCTGAGAAAGTGCCGGGCCAGGGTCGGGATGTCTTCGCGACGGTCCGACAGGCGCGGAATATGGATGCGGATCACGTTCAGGCGATGGAACAAGTCTTCGCGGAACTTGCCGGCATGCACCAGGGTTTCAAGGTTCTGGTGAGTCGCCGCGATGATGCGCACATCGACCTTGACCGGCGTGTGGCCACCGACCCGGTAGAACTCGCCATCGGCCAGTACGCGCAGCAGGCGGGTCTGGGTGTCGGCAGGCATGTCACCGATTTCATCGAGAAACAGCGTGCCGCCGTCGGCTTGCTCAAAGCGGCCACGGCGCAGGTTGGCCGCGCCGGTGAAGGCACCTTTTTCGTGGCCGAACAGCTCGGACTCCATCAAGTCCTTGGGGATGGCGGCCATGTTCAGCGCAATGAACGGGGCGATGGAGCGCGGGCTGTGACGGTGCAGGGCATGCGCCACCAGCTCCTTGCCGGTGCCGGACTCGCCGTTGATCAGCACGGTGATGTTGGAGTGGCTCAGGCGCCCGATGGCGCGAAACACTTCCTGCATCGCCGGTGCTTCACCGATGATTTCCGGGGTGCGGGCAACTACTTGCGGTACATCCAGGCCCTGTTGTTCCTGGGCATGCTGGTTGGCACGCTTGACCAGCGACACCGCTTCGTCGACATCGAACGGCTTGGGCAGGTACTCGAAGGCACCGCCCTGGTAAGAGGCCACGGCACTGTCGAGGTCCGAATGCGCGGTCATGATGATCACCGGCAGGCGCGGGTGCTGCTCGCGAATCTTCGCCAGCAGGTCCAGGCCGCTGGCGCCGGGCATGCGGATATCGGAAATGATCACATCCGGCTGCTGGCGGGCCAGGCGGCTCATCACGCCATCGGCGCTGTCGAAGCTCTGCGTGGTCATGCCTTCCTGTTGCAGGGCTTTTTCCAGCACCCAGCGGATGGAACGATCGTCATCTACGATCCAGACAGTTTCACTACGGCTCATGTCGAAGCGGCTCCTTGTTCCAGCGGCAGGAAGATCGAGAAGTTGGTGTGGCCGGGATGGCTTTCACACTCGATCAGGCCCTGGTGCTGGCTGATGATGTTCTGAGTAATGGCCAGGCCCAGCCCGGTGCCGTCGGGACGGCCGCTGACCATCGGGTAGAAAATGGTTTCCTGAAGCTCGGGCGGGATGCCGGGACCGTTGTCGATGATCTCGACCTTGCTGACCAGCCGGTGGCGGATGTGGCCGATGGTGAACTGGCGCATGGCCCGGGTGCGCAGGGTAATGCGGCCCAGGCGCAGCTCGTTCTGGCTGCCAATGGCCTGCATGGCGTTGCGCACGATATTGAGCACGGCCTGGATCATCTGCTCGCGGTCGATCAGCACATCGGGGATGCTCGGGTCATAGTCACGCACCAAAGTGATGCGCCCCTGGCTTTCGGCATCCACCAGGCTGCAAACCCGTTCGAGCACTTCATGGATATTGGTCGAAGCCAACGAGGGCAGCTTGTTGGAGCCCAGCATGCGGTCGACCAGGTTACGCAGGCGGTCGGCCTCTTCGATGATGACGTTGGTGTAGTCCTTGAGGCTTTCTTCGGGCAGCTCGCGGGCCAGCAGCTGCGCCGCCCCGCGAATGCCGCCCAGCGGGTTCTTGATCTCGTGGGCCAGGCCGCGCACCAGCATCTTGGTGGTTTCCTGCTTGGACAACTGAGCCTCTTCCTTGGTGATGCGCAGCAGGCGATCACGCGGGTGGACTTCGAGCAGCAGCAGGGTTTCGCCCTTGTTGAGGATCGGGGTGACGGCGTAATCGACAGTCAGGGTCTGGCCGGTCAGCGCCGTGAGCATGGCCTCGCGCTTGGTGAACGGGTGCGCATGTTCCACCGCCTGGCGAAGCGAACTGAGGGCTTCGGCGGACTCGGTGAACAGTTCGCTGATGAACTGCCCGTGGCTGCGCTGACCACTGATGGCCAGGAGCATTTCTGCGGCGGGGTTCATGTACTCAAGACGCAGGTCGGCGTTGAGCAGGATCGTCGCAGTGGTCAGATTGTCGAGTAACAATCGGTGCAGCGCGTCGCTGATAGTCATGAATCCGGGTGACCTCTTTTGGCACATTGCAATCACGAACTGTAACGCTGGCAGGATTTGCCAGCCTGGGCACTGTCATCAAGACGGTGCGTAACGCAGTGCTGTGCCGGGTGAAGTTGCAAGAACCAAACCAAGGCTCCGAAAAGAAGCGGCCGTTCAGCAAAAACCGGGCTTTTATTGTGCCCTTGTTGAAAGCCTACGCCCGTTGCCCGACAAAATTGAACCGAAGTGGGGCTATACGCCAGTGCGTCGGATTATTTATGCACTAGTTTAGTGCTTTGTGGTGTTTTGGTGCGCCGATGCCGAACTCTTCGCGAGGTCTGCGCCATTTCAGAGAAACGGCAGCCAGCTGCTTTTTTGCTCTGGCTTGTCCTTGAGCGGGCATTCTGGGCGCACGCCGTACTCCACGATCTGGCAGGGATTGGCCAGGCGCTTCTGGGTCAGGGTCTGGCGTTGCAGGTGGAAGGGCTGGTTGGGGGTCTTTTCCTGCAGGTGGCCGTCCTGGTCGAGGATTTCCACCGACAGCTGGTGCGTGCCGCGGTCGATATTGCTCAGCGGGAATACCGGGCTGCGTCCCGGTGCCGCAACCGGCTGGCCATCGAGCAGCAAGCGGTAGGCATGGTCTTCCTGCAGGGCCGGTTCGCTGCTCACCGTAACGATCAGGTTGCCTTCGACACTGCGCATGATGGCATCGGGTTCAGGCACCAGAATACGCAGCAGCGTGTAGCGCACGGCCGGTCTGGTTTTGACCGGGGAAGGCGGGCTGACCTTTACGTTGCGGGTGGGCGGCGTGGCGGTCATGTTATTGCTCGGGGCTACGTCCACGCGCTTGGCGTTTTTATGTGGCTGGTCGGTGAATACCCGATTGCCCTGGGCATCGATGTAGGTATAGATCTCGGCGGCCATCAACGGGCTCGACAGCATCAGGCATAGCGACAGGGCGCGGACAAGGCTCACTTCAAGGCCTGCCCGCAGCGACGCGCATGATACTCAGCGTCACGTTCGGGCTCTGCTGGATGACGCGCCGGGCATCGTGCACCAGCACCGCAAAGCTGTGCTCGCCACGCTCCAGATTCACCACTTGCAGGCGCGGCAGGTTGCTCGGCTGGCCATACGGGTTGCCGTCGACCAGCAGTTGCAGGCGATGGCCCGGTTGCAGGCGCGGCTCGACCGCGACATTGAGGGTAAAGGTGCCGTCGTTGGCGCGCACCGCGGCGTCAGCGGGCAGGTCGGTCAGTTCCAGGCGCTGATAGGCAGGTTGGTCGGCCGGGTTTTGCGTGGGCTCGCTGACCGGCGCCATGGGGCGCTGGGCCTCGACGCTGTTGAGCGGCTTGAGCTCGACCGCTTCGGCCTTGGTGCCGTCGGGTGGCTGATTGCTGAAGGCAGTGTTGCCATTGGCATCGGTGTACTTGTAGATCTGCGCCATGGCGGGCACGCAGATCAACAGCAGCAGGCAGGCGAGGTAACGGCGCATGGACTTCTCGACATCAATGGGCGCGATGGGCAACCAGCATAATGCACATTGGCGCGTATTGCGTGAGTCCCTCAGTTGTGGGAGGGAGCTCTGCTCGCGATCGGCTGCGCTAGCAGTCGTAAAATTCTGTGAGCGCTTCGCACTCAATCGCCAGCAGAGCTGCCTCCCACAGTCTGATGCTTGCTGCGCGACAGCGCGGTGCCAAGGCTAAACTGATCAGTATTACTCAGTAATCTCTCGCCTGATCGAACCATCGTTGTGCCACAGTTTCGGTCACGCCCAGGCGCACGGCATCGGCGCACTGACTGAGCTGCCAGACCGCTTCGCCCAGGTCTTCGCGCTCGCGGGTCTCGATGCCCTTGAAGGCATTGAAGCTGCGGACGAAGGTGGTGACAGCGGCTTGAGCCTGCGCCAGATCTTGCGCATCGCCCAGTTGCACCAGGGCGTGGTCGAAAGCCTGGTTGGCCAGTGTGGCCTGTCGCTTCGGCCAGGCCGAGAAAGGCCGGCCAAACTCGGCTTGCCACCACTGCGGCTTGCGTAGCTGGCTGACCGAAGCATGCCCGGTCCACGCGCGCTTCTTGAGCTGCTGGCGCAGGCGCTTGCCGGTGTTTTCCTCGACATTGAAGGCGATGAAGCTCTCAAGCTTCGGCCAGGTGTCGAGCGCTGGCAGCGTGCTCAGCTCAGGCATGAAGCGCAATTGCAGGCTGTGCAAACCAGGATGATTGGCCAGTTGCTCGAAATCGCAGAAATGCCCCCACAGGCTCAGCGACGCAAGGTGCGGAAAACGCGCCAGGCACTTGAGTGAAATCGGCTGCGCCATCGGGCCGTTATGCAGCGTCAGGTTGTCGACGCCATGCAGGTCGCCCAGATCGGGCAGCACGTAGGGCTGCGAGGTTTTACGGGCGAGGGTGGCGGGCGCCAGCGCCAGATCAGTCGGCAAGTCGCCGTCGGTGCTGAGGCGGGCCAGATCGCCTTCGACTCTCAAGTGGCGAGACGGCCAGACCTCGTGGCTGGGCAAGGTCAGGTGCAGGTGCCCGCCCGGCTGGCTCAGGTCCAGCGACAGTTGGTGAATATTGCTGTGGCGGGCATCGATCCGCGTGTCCCTGGGCAGGATCGGTGTCCAGTTCAGGGTTTCGATCGGGCGCTTGCAGGCCCAGTCGAAGAACCCGCTGTCGCTGCCGGTGTAACTCAGCACGCGCGGCCAGGGCGTGCCGGCCGGGGTGCTGAAGGCGTCGAACACGCTCCAGTCCGGCTGCTCATGCGCTTCCAGGTGCAGGTCGGCATTTTTACCCAGTGCCGCAGGCCCCATGCGCAACAGGCCAACGCCCGGCTCGCGCTTGAGGGTATGGCTGGCGGGGCCGGTCAGGTCGATGAGGTGCTGCGCGTCTTTGGTCATGAGCGGCAGGATAACGCTGCGCGCACAAACGAAAAAGGCCACCCGAAGGTGGCCTCTTTGTTGCGCGGGGCTGACCCCGCGCACTGCAATCAGCAGCTGTAGTACAGATCGTATTCCAGAGGGTGTACGAAGGTGCGGACTTTGATTTCTTCGTGGCTTTTCAGCTCGATGTAGGCATCGATGAAGTCGTCGGAGAACACGCCGCCCTTGGTCAGGAACGCACGGCCCTTGTCCAGCTCTTCCAGGGCTTCTTTGAGGCTACCGCAAACCTGTGGAATCTCTTTGGCCTCTTCAGGCGGCAGGTCATACAGGTTCTTGTCGGCAGCATCGCCTGGGTGGATCTTGTTCTGGATACCGTCCAGGCCGGCCATCAGCAGAGCTGCGAAGGCCAGGTACGGGTTGGCAGCCGGATCCGGGAAGCGGGCTTCGATACGACGGCCACGTGGGCTGGAGACGTAAGGAATACGGATCGAGGCGGAACGGTTACGTGCCGAGTAGGCCAGCATGACCGGGGCTTCGAAGCCTGGGACCAGACGCTTGTAGGAGTTGGTCGACGGGTTGGTGAAGCCGTTCAGGGCCTTACCGTGCTTGATGATACCGCCGATGAAGTACAGGGCAGTGTCGGACAGGCCGGCATAGCCTTCGCCGGCGAAGGTGTTCTTGCCGTCTTTGGCGATCGACAGGTGGACGTGCATGCCCGAACCGTTGTCACCGTACAGAGGCTTCGGCATGAAGGTAGCGGTGCGGCCATAAGCGTCGGCAACGTTGTGAACAACGTACTTCAGGGTCTGGACTTCGTCAGCCTTCTTGACCAGCGTGTTGAATTTCACGCCGATTTCGTTCTGGCCGGCAGTGGCCACTTCGTGGTGGTGCACTTCGACGAACTGGCCCATTTCTTCCAGTGCGTTGCACATGGCAGTACGGATTTCGTGGTCGTGGTCGACCGGTGGCACCGGGAAGTAGCCGCCTTTGATGCCTGGACGGTGGCCTTTGTTGCCGCCTTCGACTTCCTGGTCAGTCATCCACGAGCCTTGCTCGGAGAAGATCTTGAACATGGAGCCAGAGATGTCGGACTTGTATTTGACCGAGTCAAAGATGAAGAACTCCGGCTCAGGACCTACGAAGACGGTGTCACCGATACCGGTGGTCTTCAGGTATTCCTCGGCGCGGTGAGCGATGGCGCGTGGATCGCGATCGTAACCTTGCATGGTCGAAGGTTCGATAATGTCGCAGACCAGGATCAGGGTCGGCTCTTCGGTGAACGGGTCCAGTACTGCGGAGTCGTCGTCCGGCAGCAGGATCATGTCGGAGGCTTCGATGCCTTTCCAGCCTTCAATGGAGGAACCGTCGAACATCTTGCCGACTTCAAAGAAGTCGTCGTCCAGCGCGTCGCGCGCCGGCATGGTGACGTGCTGCTGCTTGCCTTTGGTGTCAGTGAAGCGCAGATCAATCCATTTAACGTCATGATCTTTGATGAGTTGAACCGACTTCGACATGGTGTCCTCCGGGTGACTTGAGGCCTTTTCTTGGTATTGGCCCCGACGATTTGGGTGATGCACGGCGCAGAATACTCTGCCATGGCAACCTGCCTCACAAGGGAGCAAATTGCATGCCAGTGCCCCGAGTTGGGTTGAGCGCCCCAAATACAAGCGTTTACCGCTATCAGAGAGATTTTTCGCGAAATATATGCACCGTAATGATGCTGATATTGCCTGAAGTGTGCGTTTTTGGTGCGCCGATGATCGGGCGTACGATAACTGGTTAAACCTTGAGCAATTTCCGCTATAATCCGCGCCCCTCTTTTTTAGCTGGCCCCACGCGCATTGTTTCTATGAAACTGATCGTCAAAGTTTTCCCCGAAATCACCATCAAAAGCCCGCCGGTGCGCAAGAAGTTCATTCGCCAGCTGGCCAAGAACATCCGTGTCGTCCTGCGTGAGCTGGATGCGGACATTGTCGTGGGCGGCGTGTGGGACAACCTTGAGGTCGAAACCCGGCTGACGGATCCGAAGATCCTGCACGGCATCACCGAGCGCCTGAGCTGCATGCCCGGCATCGCCAACTTCCTGCAGGTGGCCGAATACCCGCTGGGCGACTTCGATGACATCGTGGCCAAATGCAAGACGCATTACGCCGACCTGCTGCCGGGCAAAATGTTTTCGGTGCGCTGCAAGCGCGCCGGCAGGCACACTTTCACGTCGATGGAAGTCGAGCGCTACGTGGGCAGCCAGCTGCGCCGCGAATGCGGGGCCGCCGGCATCGAGCTGAAACAGCCCGAACTGGTGGTGCGCATGGAAATCCGCGACCAGCGCCTGTTCGTGATCCACAGCCAGCATCAGGGCCTGGGCGGTTATCCGCTGGGCGCGCTGGAGCAGACCCTGGTGTTGATGTCGGGCGGTTTCGACTCCACCGTGGCGGCTTACCAGATCATGCGCCGTGGCCTGGTCACGCATTTCTGCTTCTTCAACCTGGGCGGCCGCGCCCACGAGCTGGGCGTGATGGAAGTCGCGCACTTTATCTGGAAAAAATACGGCAGCTCCCAGCGTGTACTGTTCATCAGCGTGCCGTTCGAGGAAGTTCTGGGCGAAATTCTGCAAAACGTCGACGACAGTCATATGGGTGTAGTGTTGAAGCGTATGATGTTACGCGCAGCCTCCGCCATGGCTGACCGACTGGAGATTGATGTGCTGGTCACCGGCGAGGCGATTTCCCAGGTGTCGAGCCAGACCCTGCCGAACCTGAGCCTCATCGATTCGGCGACCGACAAGCTGGTGCTGCGTCCGCTGGTGGCGACCGACAAGCAAGAGATTGTCAACCTGGCGACGAAGATCGGCACCGCCGAGTTCGCCCGGCACATGCCTGAATATTGCGGGGTGATTTCGGTCAACCCCAAGACCAATGCCAAGCGCAACCGCGTCGAGCATGAAGAAACCCGCTTCGACATGGCGGTGCTGGAGCGTGCTCTGGAGCGCGCCCGGCTGGTGACCATCGATCAGGTAATCGATGATCTGGGTCAGCATGTCGAAGTTGAAGAAGTCCAACAGGCCCTGGCAGGCCAGGTCATCGTCGACATCCGTCACCCGGATGCCCAGGAAGACCAGCCGTTGCACGTGCCGGGCGTGGAAGTACAGACGCTGCCGTTCTATGCACTGAACAGCCGTTTCAAGGAACTGGACGGTAATCGCCAGTACCTTTTGTATTGCGACAAAGGCGTCATGAGCCGCCTGCATGCTCACCATCTGCTCAGTGAGGGGTATGCCAATGTGCGCGTATATCGACCGAGCTAAGTGCCCGGGGCTGTTTGCCTGTGGCTTGCGTCACCGGCCCCCCGACGCCTTGCGGCATCGGCCGACGCCTTGAAGCTTCAAACGCTAATCGCTGACCCTTGTCGGGCAGCAAACCGAATCCTCTGATCGAGATACACAAGTGATCGAAAATCTCCGCAACATCGCCATCATCGCCCACGTTGACCATGGTAAAACCACCCTGGTAGACAAACTCCTGCGTCAGTCCGGCACTCTGGAGCGCAACGAGCTCAACGACGAGCGCGTGATGGACTCCAACGACCAGGAGAAAGAGCGCGGTATTACCATTCTGGCGAAAAACACCGCCATCAACTGGAACGGCTACCACATCAACATCGTGGACACCCCGGGCCACGCCGACTTCGGCGGTGAAGTAGAGCGCGTCATGTCGATGGTCGACTCCGTGCTGCTGCTGGTCGACGCTCAGGACGGCCCTATGCCGCAAACCCGTTTCGTGACCAAGAAGGCCTTCGAAGCCGGCCTGCGTCCGATCGTGGTCATCAACAAGGTTGACCGTCCAGGCGCGCGTCCGGACTGGGTTCTGGACCAGATTTTCGACCTGTTCGACAACCTGGGCGCTACCGAAGAACAACTGGACTTCCAGGTTGTTTACGCCTCGGCCCTGAACGGCATCGCCGGTCTGGACCACACCGCCATGGGCGAAGACATGACCGCGCTGTACCAGGCGGTTGTCGATCACGTTCCGGCGCCAGCCGTTGACCGTGACGGTCCGTTCCAGATGCAAATCTCGGCACTGGACTACAACAGCTTCCTGGGTGTTATCGGTGTTGGCCGTATCGCCCGTGGTCGCGTCAAGCCGAACACCCCGGTGGTCGCCATCGACGCCGACGGCAAGCGCCGCAACGGTCGTATCCTGAAGCTGATGGGTCACCACGGTCTGCACCGTGTAGACGTTGAAGAAGCAGCTGCCGGCGACATCGTCTGCATCAGCGGCTTCGACGAGCTGTTCATCTCCGACACCCTGTGCGACCCGTTGAACGTCGAAGCGATGAAGCCTCTGACCGTCGACGAGCCAACCGTTTCCATGACCTTCCAGGTCAACGACTCGCCATTCTGCGGTAAAGAAGGCAAGTTCGTGACCTCGCGTAACATCAAGGATCGTCTGGACAAGGAGCTGCTGTACAACGTTGCCCTGAAAGTTGAAGAAGGCGACAGCGCTGACAAGTTCAAGGTTTCCGGCCGTGGTGAGCTGCACCTCTCGGTACTGATCGAAACCATGCGTCGCGAAGGCTTCGAGCTGGCCTTGGGCCGTCCTGAAGTGATCATCCGCGAAGTGGACGGCGTCAAGCAGGAACCGTTCGAAAACGTCACCATCGACATCCCTGAAGATTCGCAGGGCAAGGTCATGGAAGAGATGGGCCTGCGTAAGGGCGACCTGACCAACATGGTGCCGGATGGCAAAGGCCGTGTTCGTCTGGAATACAACATCCCTGCTCGCGGTCTGATCGGTTTCCGTAACCAGTTCCTGACCCTGACCAACGGTGCTGGCATCCTGACCTCGATCTTCGATCGCTATGACACCGTCAAGTCGGGCCACATGTCCGGCCGTCAGAACGGCGTACTGGTTTCGGTTGAAACCGGCAAGGCACTGACCTACTCGCTGGAAACCCTGCAAGCGCGCGGCAAGCTGTTCGTCGAGCACGGCCAGGAGATCTACAACGGTCAGATCGTCGGCCAGAACAGCCGCGACAACGACCTGGGCGTCAACCCTACCAAGGGCAAGAAGCTCGACAACATGCGTGCTTCGGGTAAAGACGAAACCATCGCTCTGGTTCCACCAGTGAAGTTCACTCTGGAACAGGCTCTGGAATACATCCAGGAAGACGAGCTGTGCGAAGTCACGCCGAAGTCCATCCGTCTTCGCAAGAAGATCCTGGACGAAAGCGAGCGTACCCGCGCTGCCAAGAAAGCCAAGAACTGAGTAATCGGTTCAAGCGCTGACTAGAAACGCCCCCGGTCGCAAGGCCGGGGGCGTTCTTGTTTGTGGCTTTCGGCTGCGTATTGAAAAACACCGCCCATCTGTATCTCTCGCCCGCCTCACCTATCCCTCACCCTGTCCCGAACAGCCACATGACTGAACCGGGAAGCGCAAAACCATGGCACCACTGTTGTTGCAACTTTCACCCGTCGCGCTGGTGATTGCCTTGATCCTCATCCTGCGCAGGCCGCCGGTGCAGGCGGCGTTCATGGGCGTGGTGCTGGTGCTGCTGTTGTGGCAGGCCGGCGTCGCGGCGCCCTGGTCGCTGGCCCTGTCGGCCGTCATCGCGCAAGACACCACGATTCTGTTTCTGAGCACTGCGTGCGTCATCGTGCCGGGGCTGGCCTTTGTCATTCAGGTGGAGCAGCGCGGCGCGCCTGCCGCGATTGGCGAATGGGTCAAGGGACTGGGCTGGAAGCCTGCCGCGCAGGTGATTTTCATTGTGCTGGGCCTTGCGCCGTTGCTGGAGGCCATGACCGGTTTCGGCGTGTCGCTGATTGCCACCGTGCCGCTGCTGATGGGCCTGTTCGGTCGGGCGGCCGGGATGAAAATCGCCTTGGCGGGCATGGTCATCATGCCGTGGGGCACGCTGGGCCTGGCGACTTCGATTGGCGCCTTGCTGGCGCACCTGCCGGCGCACACCCTGGGCAGCCATTCGGCGCTGATCAGCGCGCCGGTGTTTTTCTGCCTGGCAGCCATCGCGTTGTGGCAGGCCGGCATTTGCAAGGTTGCGCCGTGGCTGGGCCTGCTGCTGATGACGGCGCTGTTCATTGCGGTGCTGTATGCGATCAACCGCTGGGTCGGGCCTGAAGTGTCCGGCGTGCTGGCGGCGCTGGCCGTCGCGGGCGTGGGCCTGGGGCTGTCATTTGTACAGCGCAAAAGCCTACTGCGCTGGCCCGAGGCAGCCTGGCCTTATCTGGCATTGCTCGGCATCGTGGTGCTGTCACGGGGGATTTTTGTGCTGAGCGGTTGGGACGAGCTCTGGGTCATCAAGGGCGAGCGCGTGTCGTGGAAACCATTGGCGTCGCCGGGGCTGGCGCTGTTGATCGTCAGCGTGCTGATGTCGGTTCGGCCCGCTGCCGCGCAAGGCTTTGCCTGGGGTGCATTGTTCAAGCGCAGTCGCTTTCCGGTCTTGAGCATCCTGTTGTTCCTGCTGCTGTCGCAGGTCATGGTCAACGCCGGTTTTCTGCTGGAGGCCCAGCGCTTTCTGCAATCGCTGTCCGGCGTATCGCTGGCGCCCACGGTGGCGCTGTTCTCGGGGGTGGCCGGCTATGTCACCGGCTCCAATGTCGGCGGCAACACGCTGGTGATGCCTTCGGTCATGGCATTGTCCGGCGAGCACGGTGCCTGGCTGGCAGCGATGGTCAACAGCGCCGCAGGGCATGGCGCGCTGGGGTCGTTGTCGATTCTTTCGCTGATCACCGGGCTGGCGGCGGCCAGCCGGCAAGAAGAACACCACCTGGTGCGCTTCGGTTTTGCCCTGGTGCTGCTCAACATTGTCATCGTCGCGGTGATGGGCGCTGTGCTACTTTCCTGGCCTTGAAATCCACACCGTCCAGCAAGAGCCACCATGCACAGCTTCGATGTATCCGCCAAACGCTGGCATGTGGTCAGGGACTGGGTCATCCGGCAAATCGACGGCGGCGAATGGGCCTGCGAGGCGAAACTGCCTTCAGTGCGCACGCTGGCGCGGATGTTCGATACCAGCATCACCACCGTGCAGCGTGCCCTGGCTGACCTTGAAGCCGATGCCTGGATTTTCAGTGTGCCGCGAGTCGGCTATCGGGTGGCGCGTATCAGCGCCTCCCGTGGCTTCGACCTTTCCGGGGTGACGGTCAACGTCAACCATGCGGTGGTCGAGATGCTCGCCCAGGCGGCCAGCCATGACACGCCGTCCTTGAGTTCGGCCGTGCTGCACGCTGACCTCGCCCCTGATGTGCTGCTGAACAAATGCCTGGTCGCGGTCGCCAGGACCGACGCCGCCTTGAGCGGTCTGGTCGCACCGCCGGGCCTGGCGGCACTGCGCCGGCGCATCGCCGGGTTGATGCTGGCGCGCGGCGTGGTCTGCGGCCCGGAAGACATTCTGGTGACCAGCGGCGACACCACGGCGCTGGAGCTGGCGCTGGAGGCGGTGGCGCCCAAGGGCGCGACGGTGGCCATTGAAACCCCGACCTACTACGGCATCCTGCAAACCCTCGAACGCCTGGGCCTGCGCGCCTTGCCGATTCGCACTGATGCGCAGCAGGGTCTGGACATCGACCACCTTGAAGAAGCGCTGAAGCAGAAAAGCGTGGCGGCGATCTTTCTCAACCCCACCTTGCAGAACCCGCGCGGCTTCATTATGGGCAACGACGCCCGAGCACGTCTGGCGCAACTGGCCAGCGCGGCGAGCGTGCCGATCATCGAGGACGACATCTTTTTCGACCTGGTGCCCGAGGTGGATCGCCCGCGGGCGATCAAGAGTTACGATGCGTCCGGCAACACGCTGTATTGCTCATCGTTTTCCAAGACCGTGGCGCCCGGTTACCGGGTGGGCTGGTGCGTGCCGGGCAAGTACCGCGATGCCATCCTGGCGCAGATGTTCTCGCGCAACCTGGCGGTGTCGAGCATTGCCCAGCATGTGCTGAACGAGTTCATCGGGCGTGGCTACATGGAAGAACACCTCGCCAGATTGCGCGCCCGGCTGAGCGAGGTGACGGCGACGGTCGAGGCACTGGTGCGCAGTGATTTTCCGCCGGGCACACGCTATGTGCCGCCACGCGGCGGGTTTATTCACTGGTTTGAATTTGCCGCACAGACCGACATGGACGCCTTGCAGCGCCTGGCGCGTGAGCGCGGCTGTCCTGTGGCGGGCAGCGGAATCTTCTTTGCCGATGGCCGCTGTGCAACGGGGTTGCGGGTGTGCCTGGGCACCACGCTGTCGCCAGATGTCGTGCAGCGCCTGAAAACCCTGGCGGCCTGCGCGCATCTGGCGAGGGCGGCTTAGAACTTGATCGGTGCCCGCGCCGAGCTCTGGTTCAGCGCGCTGCTGCTGTTGTTACGCTCGACAGCCTTGGGCTTGTAGGCGCAATAGCCGGGGCGTGGGCCGATCTTGGGATGGCTGCGGCAGGTGTCGGGACGTTTTTCGTAGATGGTGCACAAGCGGCTCTTGCGGTCCAGGTACAGGCAATCGTTGTTGCTCATGCGCTGCAGGGTGAAAATCCCGCTCTTCTGGTTGTAACGCTCGATGGTGCCTTCCTTGAGCAGGCGCTTGGCGATGTTCTTCGGCGGCTCGCCGCTCTCGAACTCATCGACCACGCCGATGCGGATCAAATCCTTGATCTTCACTTCCACCGGCAGCGTGCAGCAGCTGGAAATACAGCCTCCGCACATGTGGCTGGCGTATTTGGCCCAGGTTTCAAGGCGGTCGATTTCAGCGGCGGCAATCAGGGTCGGTTTCATTATCGTTTCTGGAGGCGGACATCACGGGCGCGGGATGATACCGGTCCGCAGGGCTTTGCAGTAGCGATAGATGATGTGTGGCGCTACGTATGTAGCACCTGCGCCAGTTCTTCCAGGGTTTCCTGCCGTTCTGCCTGGCTCAGCCGTGGATGGGCATTGAGCGCCGACCATTGCGGGTGCGCACGGGCCTTGCGCAGCGGCTCGGGCAGTTTGCCTTTGCGCCATTGATCATCCTGCGGCGTATCAAGCTCGATGCTGCTCATCGCTGCATGGCCGCGTACGCCCAGCGCCTGCAATAACTGGCGCTGACGCAACGCCAGCAAGCGCAGCACGGCATCGTCGACGGTCAGCTCGCGCTGGCCCTTGAGTTTGCCCAGCAGGCGGCCGCCGTAACTGCGGGCAGTCAGCAGGGCGCCGCCGGCAATCGCGCCGACCAGCGCGGCCGCGCCCAGCGTGATGCCGCCGACCAGCAGGTCGACCCCGGCACCGGCTGCCGCACCGGCTGCCACGCCACCGCCCACGCGCACGCCGAGCAAACGCAGGGTTTCCGGGTTGAACAGGTCATTGCCCCAGCGCCCGTCGAGCAACGGCAAATGGCTGGCCGCCGCATCCTGCACGCGAAAGGCGTACAGCGTCAGCAGGCTTTCGACGCAGCGCTGTTCACGTTGGCGAATTGCCTGGTGCAACGCTTCGATGGCCTGGCGTTCGGGTTCTTCGCGGGACTCGACACTGCGCCGGCAGGCCGCGCAGTCGATCAGCAGGTCGGCGATCAGTCGCGTGGCGCTGTGATAACGCGCCTGGCGTTGCACCTCGATATCGGCAATCAGTGTTTCCAGGCGCGGGCGGGCGCTTTCCAGCAGCAGGGCCAGGCTTTCATACAGCCGCCGCTCGCCGTCCTGCGGCGGCGCGACGCTGTCGAAACGCACCAGCGCATGCAGGCCCAGGCGCGACAGCGCATCGCGCCACTCGGCTTCGCGCTGCTGCGGGCTGCTGACGAAATTGAGCACCGGCAACAGCGGTTTGCCACAACTGGCGAGCACCGCCAGTTCATCGCGGTACTTGGCCAGCACCGGCTCGCGGGCGTCGATCACGTACAGCCCGGCGTCGCAGGTCAGCAACTGGCGCAGCACCTTGGCTTCCTGTTCGAAGCGCTGGCGCGCCTCGCTGCCTTGCAGAAACTTCGCCAGCCGCGCCGGACCGTCCAGGCGCTGCTCGGCGGCCAGGCGTTCCAGGTAGTCGAGCAGGTCGATGGCGTCTTCCAGCCCCGGCGTGTCGTACAGCTCCAGCAGCGCCTGGCCGTCCACCGACAGCCGCGCACCTTCGACGTGCCGCGTGGTGCTGGGGCGATGCGACACCTCGCCGAACGTGACATCGCGGGTCAGGGTGCGCAGCAACGAGGTCTTGCCGACATTGGTATGGCCGACCACGGCCAGCTTCAGGGGCTGCAGGGTTTCAGTCATGGCCTGTCTCCAGCCAGCTCATCGGGGCGTTGTCGGTGTACGCCAGTGGCAGGTCGCGCAGTGCCACCTGCCAGTCATCCAGCCGTTCCGGGTCCAGGTGCTGGCCGGTAGGCGCCGGCAGCAACCACACCCGTGTATCGCCGGCACTGCGCGCCAGCTCGGCAATCAGCGCCAGGCTGCCGCGATCCGGCGAGCGGCGCGGGTCGCAGGCGATCAACAGGCGTGCCGGCGGCGTGTGCGCCAGTTGCTCCAGCAAGTGCCGGCGCGACTCTCGGCTGTCGAGTACACCGGCATTCGCCACGTTATCGGTGTGTTGCGGTGGCCAGGGTTGTTGATCGTCCAGCTCGATCGCCACCATCACCGCACCTGCGCTGGCAAATGCTGCCGCTGGCGCGCTGACCTGATGCAAATGCTCAGGTGCGGCGTCGTTTACCCCAAGCCGCTCGCTACTCGGCATCAGGCGCTCGCGCAATTGCAGGTAAGCCGGGTCGTTGAGGTCCAGCTTCAGGGCCTCGCGACCACGCCGCCAGCGCCACAGGCACAGCAACGTCAGCAGCAAACGCGGCAGGATGCCATAGACCAGCAGCACGCCGACCAGCCAGGCGGCCCAGCTTTGCCGGGCCTCTTCCAGGCCTGCAAGGCTGTTGCCGCTGGCGCGGATCATCTCGGCGTCCGGCACGCTGAAACCCAACAGGGCCGGCAACGTGCCCAGGGTCTGGGTCAGGCCGACAAAGGTCTCGCTGCCCAGAATCGTGGTTTCCCAGACAAAGCCGTAACGCCGCGTGGCCATCAACGCCAGCATCACCACCAGCGCACTGACCAGGGCCAGCAGCCATAGCGCGTTGCTCAACAGCCCCAAGGCCCAGCGCTCCAGGCGCTGGCGTTGCAGCAGCACCAGCAAGGCGGGTGCCAGTTGCACGGCCTGCGCGTCGCGGGCCAGCCGGTCGCTGAGCCATAACCACAGCTGGCCCAGGTTGCCGACCGTATGCCGCGCGAACAGCATGCCCAGCCCCCAAGCGAGCAACAGCAGCAGGTTGATGCCCAGCAAGCTGCCCAGCGCCCAGAACACATTGACCGGCGCACGGCCATCGCCCAGCGCGGCAAAGGCCAGGCCCGCACCGCTGATCACCGAAAGCACCATCAAGGCCAGCAGGGCCAGACGCGCACCTTGCTTCCAGCGCCGTAGCGCCTGGGTCATGCCGTCGCGTTCGGCCAGCCACAGCGCGCGTTGCTGCACGCGGGTGGTCAGGTCGCCATTGGCAACGCGGGCCAGACGGCACGCTTCCAGGTCATCCAGCGGGCCGGCCTGGGCCTCGCGCAGGCGCACGGCTTCGGTCAGCCATAAGGTATCGAGGGAAGTCAGGGCAGTCACACAGCGTCTCTTCAAGAAATACCGACAGGCAGCATACCTTTGTGATGAAGCTTGGTGGGCAACAGTTCCTTGGGCTCTGGTATTCTCGCCGCCATGAAAAAACAACTCCCACTCAGCCTGATCGCCGCCCTGGCCGAAAACCGGGTCATCGGCATCGACAATTCCATGCCCTGGCATTTGCCGGGGGATTTCAAATACTTCAAGGCCACCACGCTGGGCAAGCCGATCATCATGGGCCGCAAGACCTGGGATTCGCTGGGCCGCCCGCTGCCCGGCCGCCTGAACCTGGTGGTCAGCCGCCAGGCCGGTCTGCAGCTTGAAGGCGCCGAAGTGTTTGCCTCGCTTGAAGCCGCGGTGGTCCGTGCCGAGCAATGGGCGATCGAGCAGGGCGTCAGCGAAGTGATGCTGATCGGCGGCGCGCAGCTGTACGCGCAGGGCCTGGCGGATGCTGATCGCCTGTACCTGACCCGCGTCGAACTCAACCCTGAAGGCGATGCCTGGTTTCCCGAGTTCGATGCCACGCAATGGCAACTCGTTTCGACCCAGGCCAATGCGGCCGAAGACGGCAAGTCGGCGTATCACTTCGACGTCTGGGAACGACGTAGCGACTAAGGCAACGCTTGACATCTTTCGGTCATAAAAGTGTCGCTTTGACGGGCGGATGTCGCAAACGGAAAACTGCCTGACGGGATCGGACTCGAAGCAGTCGCAGGCGCGCACAAGCTGAAACAGGATTTTGTTAGGGTCGACCTCATCTACCACGAAGGGGACACCAACGATGAAGTTTCAGCCAGGATTATTAACGGCCGCGCTCTGCCTGGGTTTGGGTCTGACATTGGCGGGTCAGGCTTCGGCCACCGATCTGAAGCACTGGCCGGAGCCTGCTGCCAAGGCGCTGGACGCGATGATCGCGGCCAACGCCAACAAGGGCAACTACGCGGTGTTCGACATGGACAACACCAGCTACCGCTTCGACCTCGAAGAGTCGCTGCTGCCGTACATGGAAAGCAAAGGCCTGATCACCCGCGACACGCTTGATCCCTCGCTGAAACTGATCCCCTTCAAAGACACCGCCGAGCACAAGGAAAGCCTGTTCAGCTACTACTATCGCCTGTGCGAACTGGACGACATGGTCTGCTACCCATGGGTGGCGCAAGTGTTCTCGGGCTTCACCCTCAAGCAGCTCAAGGGCTATGTCGATGAGCTGATGGCCCTGGGCAAGCCGATTCCGGCCACCTATTACGAAGGCGACACGGTCAAGACCCTCAATGTCGAGCCACCCAAGGTCTTCACCGGGCAGACCGAGCTGTACAAGAAGCTGATGGAGAACGGCATCGAGGTCTACGTGATGACCGCCGCCTCCGAAGAACTGGTGCGCATGGTCGCCTCCGATCCCAAGTACGGCTACAACGTCAAACCGGAAAACGTCATCGGCGTCACCATGCTGCTCAAGGACAAGAAAACCGGCGAACTGACCACCGCGCGTAAACAGATCAGCGCCGGCAAGTACGACGCCAAGGCCAACATGGACCTGGAAATCACCCCGTACCTGTGGACCCCGGCGACCTGGATGGCCGGCAAGCAGGCCGCGATCCTGACCTACATCGACCAATGGAAAAAGCCGGTACTGGTCGGCGGCGACACGCCCAGCAGCGACGGCTACATGCTGTTTCACGGTGTCGACGTCAACAAGGGCGGTATCCACCTGTGGATCAACCGCAAGGACAAGTACATGAAACAGCTCGACGGCATGATCAAGAGCAACGCCGAGGCCCAGGCCAAAGAAGGTTTGCCGGTGACGGCGGACAAGAACTGGGTGGTGGTGAAGCCGGAAGAGATTCAGTAAGGCCGGCCCCTTTTCAGTCCACATAAAAAAACCGGCGCCAGGCGCCGGTTTTTTATTCGCTAAAACTCACTCACAGACCGTCGAGCAGTGCCTTGTTGCGCACTGCGCCCTTGTCGGCGCTGGTGGCCAGCAGGGCGTAGGCTTTCAGGGCGGTGGTCACCTTGCGTGGGCGGACTTCGACCGGTTTCCAGCCTTTGGCGTCCTGTTCGACGCGGCGGGCGGTCAGTTCTTCGTCGCTGATCAGTAGGTTGATCGAGCGGTTCGGGATGTCGATCAGCACCTTGTCGCCATCGCGAACCAGGCCGATGGCGCCGCCGGCAGCGGCTTCAGGCGAAGCGTGGCCGATGGACAGGCCGGAGGTGCCGCCCGAGAAACGACCATCGGTCAGCAGGGCGCAGGCTTTGCCCAGGCCCTTGGACTTCAGGTAGGAGGTCGGGTAGAGCATTTCCTGCATGCCCGGGCCGCCTTTCGGGCCTTCGTAGCGGATGATCACGATGTCGCCGGCCTGCACTTCATCGGCAAGGATGCCGCGTACCGCGCTGTCCTGGCTTTCGAAGATCTTGGCGTTGCCTTCGAAGACGTGGATCGACTCGTCGACGCCGGCAGTTTTCACCACGCAGCCGTCCAGAGCGATGTTGCCGTACAGCACGGCCAGGCCGCCTTCTTTGGAGTAGGCGTGTTCGAAGCTGCGGATGCAGCCGTTCTCGCGGTCGTCGTCCAGCGATTCCCAACGGGTCGACTGGCTGAACGCGGTCTGGGTCGGGATGCCGGCAGGACCTGCCTTAAAGAAGTGGTGCACGGCTTCATCGCGGGTCTGGGTGATGTCCCATTTGGCGATAGCCTCTTCCATCGAGCGGCTGTGTACGGTCGGCAGGTCGGTGTGCAGCAGGCCGCCACGGGCCAGCGAACCCAGAATGCTGAAGATGCCGCCGGCGCGGTGCACGTCTTCCATGTGGTACTTCTGGATGTTCGGCGCCACTTTGCACAGCTGTGGTACCACGCGCGACAGGCGGTCGATGTCGCGCAGGTCGAAGGCGATCTCGGCTTCCTGGGCGGCAGCCAGCAAGTGCAGGATGGTGTTGGTCGAGCCGCCCATGGCGATGTCGAGCATCATGGCGTTCTCGAACGCCTTGAAGTTGGCGATGTTGCGCGGCAATACCGACTCGTCGTTCTCGCCGTAGTAACGCTTGCACAGCTCGACGATGGTACGGCCGGCCTGCAGAAACAGTTGCTCACGGTCGCTGTGGGTGGCCAGGGTCGAACCGTTGCCCGGCAGCGCCAGGCCCAGGGCCTCGGTCAGGCAGTTCATCGAGTTGGCGGTGAACATGCCGGAGCACGAACCGCACGTCGGGCAGGCGCTGCGCTCGTATTCGGCAACTTTCTCGTCGCTTGCAGTCGAGTCGGCGGCGATCACCATGGCATCGACCAGGTCCAGGCCGTGGCTGGCCAGCTTGGTCTTGCCGGCTTCCATCGGGCCGCCGGACACGAAGATCACCGGGATGTTCAGGCGCAGGGCGGCCATCAGCATGCCGGGGGTGATCTTGTCGCAGTTGGAGATGCACACGATGGCGTCGGCGCAGTGGGCGTTGACCATGTACTCAACGGAGTCGGCGATGATCTCGCGGCTCGGCAGCGAGTACAGCATGCCGTCATGGCCCATGGCGATGCCGTCGTCCACGGCAATGGTGTTGAATTCCTTGGCCACGCCACCGGCGCGCTCGATCTCGCGGGCAACCAGCTGCCCCAGGTCCTTGAGGTGCACATGGCCCGGCACGAACTGGGTGAAGGAGTTGGCGATGGCGATGATCGGCTTCTTGAAGTCGTCATCCTTCATGCCTGTGGCGCGCCACAGTGCACGGGCCCCGGCCATGTTGCGGCCGTGGGTGGAAGTCTTGGAACGATAATCAGGCATTGGAACACTCCGGCAAAGCAGGCTAATCAGTAAGGGGAGTGAGCTTCTATTGGCGCCGCAGACACTGGCAGTGACCGGATGTTGCGAAGACACCGACTACCATGGGATCACCGTGTAATCGGCCTGAGCTCATAAACCCGCCGGGGGTGACTGGCGATGAATAGGCGCGATTCTACACCTCTGGGGGGTGTTGCGGACAATCTGTGGTGCTGGCTGGTTGCGATCCGCACGACTGGCGAGTCGGCTTGCGCCGGGTGGTGCTTCACTTCAGCCGGTAAGCCGTCGCCATCTTCAAGTATTTCACTGAGGGTGTCGTCTGTGAAATACAGCGATTCTTTTATGCAAAATATAAGCCCCGAAAAGAAGGGCGGTGCTTTGAATCAGGATGAGTGTGACGACACTTCCAGCTTTCCATGGAAGTATATAAAGAACAGGGGTGACTACGGCGAGCATAATGATACTGATCGCCATGTGTGGAAGCAGGGTATCATGTTGGGCGCGAAGATGAGCCATTGTTAGTGCTAGAAGTGCATTGGAAAATAAGAAAGCCATCATCGCAACGTAAAGCGTTGTAGAATAGTTTATCGTATTGTTTCCATAAATCGAAAAGGCAAAATCTGCAATCGGTGAAAAAATTATCATAAGTGTAAATGTCAATGCTGTGGCCCATACTAATCCAGTGTGATAACTCGTTTCGGGTTTGGTCAGTTGCCTGCTGATATAAAGACTGTGGATTTGGCTAAGTGCTATGCTAGGTATTGCAATGATGCTGATGATGCTCATGAGTACTGAAAATTGCGCGGCAAGTATGATGTTGCTTGTGGTCAATCGTTCAATGATTAAGTAAAAATAGATTTTTTGTCCTGCAAGACCAGTGGCTATAGTTAGTCCTTTATTTGTTAATTCACATGCGGTGATCCGAGCTTGAGCAATTGATATGAAGCTGTAGCCTTTGCTCATGCTTAACAAACATATAAGCGACAGCGCTTCTGTGATGAAAAAATATGAGATGGCATAATAGACGAAGTTTTTTTCAGTGCTGTAGGTAAATGCTGTTATAAGGAAGAGTGAGCCTATCAGTGTAATGCGAATTTTTATTTTTGAATAATGATTGGCTTTGTTGTTGGCTTCGTGGAATAGCTGAAGGAATAAGTTGATTGGAAGTAATGCTGTTGCCGGTATGTAGATTGTTGCAAGGAAAGCGAATGTTTGGGTGTCAATATTATCTAGATTGAAGAAATTGATTGCTGCTGAAAAGGTCAAAATACAAAGCAGTACGGTAACGCCTGATAAGTATAATGCTGTTGTGAAGGCTCCCGTAAAAAAAGCACGTTTTTTTTCTTCATCATTAGCTAGAAGTGAAGTGATGTTTCCTGATGTGGCAACCAGCATCGAAGTGGTGGCTGACACAATCGAGAACAACGCAAGGAGGTAAGAGGTGACTACCAAGTCCGTTGGGTTTTTATGAGCGATCAATGAAAAGATCAACGAAACACCCAGTAATGGGAATGTACGATTTAAAGTGAACGCGGGGAGAGACTTTAGCATGAAGGTGTTGTACTTCATGTCAGGTCTTCCCAAATAGAAAGTATAGGGCTGCCGAATTCTTTTTGATGAAGGTGCTGTGTGATTTCAAATGCCGTGTTCAGGTTTTTGGCATCTTGAAGTCCCCGGGTACCGAAATAGGGGTTGTGATGGAAGTAGTTACCAAAAATCTTGGTGCAATCTTCAGTATATTTTAGCGTGTCTAGAATGTGTTGATGCCAAACCTCATCAATTTCAAGTGAGGGTGGGATCACAGGGTATAATCCTAAATATTTCCTGTTTAAAAATAAGAAGTTTTTGTAATACTGAATTGCAATTTCACTTTCAGTTGTGCTCCATGTTCGACATATAAGCTTGCTTCCTGAGCAAAGCTTTTTGTGGATCATGGATAAATCCATTTTTTCTATGTGATAGATTGCCTCTTCAAGTGCAGGCTCTGCATTGGTTTTGACATGCTTCATATGTGGGAGTGAGTCAACTATTTTTTCATAATTTTTGTTCATGGTTTGTTTCTCCCCTATTACACTGCCTGCGAATGCAGGCAGTGTAATATTAGCTATGTTAGATTTCTTTTAGTGCCAGACGCCGCCGCCTTGGCAATGATGGCCACTGGCATTCATATCTTTTCGCTTGATCAATACAGCCTTTGCTTCCAGCGAAAAGTGTTGGGTTGGTTTTTTAGTCAGATCGGAGATAGGGGAAGTACTAGCTTTCATGAATTACTCTCTGGTTGGGTGGCGGACTTGCCACAACCAAAACCATAAAGGTATACCTACTGCCTTGTAAGGTAAGAAAATTGTTTGGAGTTGTGAGTTTTTTCAATGCGTTTTGTAGGAAATGGTTAGAAATATGTGAATATTTTTCGTAACTTGTTATTTTTATTGAATTTAAATTTTCGAGCAGGAGGGACAGGATGTATTAAACCATTTCGAATAGGCCGCTAAGGTACTTGGAGTTTTACCTGTTCGTGGGGAGGGTGTAAGGACAGTCTTCTGCAGGTGGGGAGGGAGTTTTGGTTGCTGATCTGGTTTTTATAGATGGTGTTTTGAGTGATAGAGACGCGAGGTAAATGGATAGCGGTCCTTAAGACAGACTCCCTCTGCCATCAAAGGGAGTCTGATCAACCTCAACTATTGGGCAACAACCGGCACGTAATGCTCTTGATATACCGCGTCTCGACAATCGCCGGGTGCACCGGGTGGTCCGGGCCCTGGCCGCCGCGCTCCAGCAACTGAATGTTGCGGTCCAGGTGACGGGCGCTTTGCAGCAGGATGTTTTGCAGGTCGTCTTCAGGCAGGTGCATCGAGCACGAGGCGCTGACCAGGATGCCGTCCTTGCTGAGCAGGCGCATGGCTTGTTCGTTCAGGCGGCGGTAGGCGCCTTCGCCATTCTTCAGGTCTTTCTTGCGTTTGATGAAGGCGGGCGGGTCGGCGACGATCACGTCGAAACGCTCTTCGGAGGCCTTGAGTTCTTTCAGGGCTTCGAACACATCACCTTCGATGCAGGTCACTTTCTCGGCAAAGCCGTTCAGCGCTGCGTTGCGTTCAACGCCGTCCAGTGCAAAGGCCGAGGCGTCGACGCAGAACACTTCGCTGGCGCCGAACGCGCCGGCCTGGATGCCCCAGCCGCCGATGTAGCTGTACAGGTCCAGCACGCGCTTGCTCTTGACGTAAGGGGCCAGGCGGGCGCGGTTCATGCGGTGGTCGTAGAACCAGCCGGTCTTCTGGCCGCCCAGTACCGGGGCTTCGAATTTCACGCCGTTTTCTTCCAGCGCGACCCATTCAGGCACTACGCCGTAAACGGTTTCGACATAGCGGTTCAGGCCTTCGGCGTCGCGAGCGCTGGAGTCGTTCTTGAACAGGATGCCGCTGGGCTTGAGCACTTGCACCAGAGCGGCGACCACGTCTTCCTTGTGTTGCTCCATGGTCGCCGAAGCCAGCTGTACTACCAGAATATGGTCGAAACGGTCGACCACCAGACCCGGCAGCAGGTCCGAGTCGCCATACACCAGACGGTAGAACGGCTTGTCGAACAGCCGCTCGCGCAGCGACAGCGCCACGTTCAGGCGGTGTACCAGCAGCGACTTGTCCAGCGGCAGCTTGATGTCGCGCGACAGCAGGCGCGCGCAAATCAGGTTGTTGGGGCTCATGGCGACGATGCCCAGCGCCTTGCCGTTGGCGGCTTCCAGCACGGCCTGGTCGCCGGCCGCGAATTTGTTCAGCGGCGTGGCGGCCACGTCGATTTCATTGCTGTAGACCCACAGGTGGCCGTTACGAAGGCGACGGTCGGCATTGGCTTTCAGGCGCAGGCTGGGCAGGGACATGACGTCGCTCCGAAAAAAAGAGCGGGAGTATAGCGCGTCATCCCGGCCAAGGGCCGGAAGGACGCGAATTAACCCTGGGTCTCAGACAGACAGCGCTTCGATCAGGCGCTTGTTGAAGGCCGGGATATCGTCGGGCTGGCGGCTGCTGATCAGATTACCGTCGGTCACCACTTCTTCATCGACCCAGTGGGCACCGGCATTGGCCAGGTCGTCCTTGAGGGTCTTGTAGCTGGTGAGCGTCTTGCCCTTGACCAGTTCGGCAGAAATCAGCAACCAGCTGCCGTGGCAAATCACCGCCAGGGGTTTGTTCTGGCCATTGATCAGCCGCACGATGTGTTGCGCGCCTTCATCCACACGAATGGTGTCGGAATTTTGCACGCCGCCGGGCAGCACCACGGCGTCGTAGTGTTCATCCTTGGCCTGCACAAAGGTGCGATGGACCTCGAAGTCGTCTGCCGGCTTGTCGTGATTCCAGCCTTTGACCTTGCCGGCCTGGCTGGAGAGGATTTCGACCTTGGCACCGGCTTTTTCAAGCGCCTCTTTGGGGCCGGTGAGTTCGACCTGCTCGAAACCATCGGTCACCAGAAATGCAACACGTTTCCCACTCAGTGAACTGGACATGAACGTCTCCTGTCTCGGCTTGGTCTGTTATCTGGCACACAGGTTTACGGCGCGCCAGTGTTAAAGAGTCCGAAGCCTGAGGCGCTGCAAAGTTCATGAAAAATCACCGGGTGGTGATGGACCGTTTCTGATTAAGGGGGCAGAATTCCGATCTGATCCCGAGTAAGCATCTATGTCCCAAGAGTTGACCCAAGAGCAGATCCAGCTTGCCCTGCAAGGCATCAGTGTGCCGCCGCAGCCGCAAATCCTGGTCGATCTGCAGATGGAGCAGTACATGCCCGATCCTGATCTGGGCGTGATCGCACGGCTGATTTCGCAGGATCCGGGGCTTTCCGGTGCGCTGCTGAAAATCGTCAATTCGCCGCATTACGGCCTGTCGAACAAGATCGCCTCGATTGATCGGGCCGTGAACCTGCTGGGCAGCCGCACGGTGATCAACCTGATCAATGCCCAGTCGATCAAGGGTGAGATGAGCGATGAAACCATCGTTACGCTCAACCGTTTCTGGGACAGCGCCCAGGATGTGGCCATGACCAGCCTGACCCTGGCCAAGCGCCTGGGTTCGCAGACGGTCGATGAGTCTTACGCGCTGGGGCTGTTTCACGATTGCGGCATTCCGCTGATGCTCAAGCGTTTCCCGGACTACATGCCGGTGCTGGAAAACGCCTACGCGCGCGCCACCGCCGACTGGCGCATCGTCGACACCGAAAACGACACCTTCAACACCAACCACTCGGTGGTGGGCTATTACACCGCACGCTCGTGGCGCTTGCCCGAGCACCTGTGTGCGGCGATTGCCAACCACCACAATGCGCTGGCGATCTTCCAGGACGATTCGAGCCGCAACGCGCCGCTCAAGAACCTGATGGGGCCGCTGAAGATGGCCGAACACATCTGCCAGTCGTATCGGGTGCTGGGCAATCAGGACGAAGACCACGAATGGGAGGCGGTCGGCCCGCTGGTGCTCGATTACGTCGGCTTGTCCGAATACGATTTCGAATACCTCAAGGAAAGCATCCGCGAATTGAGCGGACACTGATCACAACCTGAGTTCCCCATGCCCGAATTACCTGAAGTCGAAACCACCCGCCGGGGCATTGCGCCGCATCTGCAAGGGCAGCGCGTCAGCCGCGTGATCGTGCGTGACCACCGTCTGCGCTGGCCGATCCCCGAAGACCTGGATGTGCGCTTGTCCGGGCAGCGCATCGTCGAGGTCAGCCGGCGGGCCAAGTACCTGCTGATTCAGGCCGAGGTCGGGACACTGATCAGCCACTTGGGGATGTCGGGCAACCTGCGCCTGGTCGAGGCCGGGCTGCCGGCGCTCAAGCATGAGCATGTCGACATCGAGCTGGAGTCGGGGATGGCGCTGCGCTACACCGACCCGCGACGTTTCGGCGCGATGCTCTGGAGCCTTGATCCGCATAACCACGAACTGCTGGTGCGGCTGGGGCCGGAGCCGCTGACCGACCTGTTCGACGGCGCGCGGTTGTTCGAGCGCTCGCGTGGCAAGTCGATGGCGGTCAAGCCGTTCATCATGGACAACGCGGTGGTGGTCGGGGTGGGCAATATCTACGCCACCGAAGCGCTGTTCGCGGCTGGCATCGATCCGCGCCGCGAGGCCGGAAGCATTTCCAGCGCGCGTTATCTGAAGCTGGCCATCGAGATCAAACGCATCCTGGCGCATGCCATCGAGCGCGGCGGCACCACCTTGCGCGATTTCATCGGCGGCGACGGCAAGCCTGGGTATTTTCAGCAGGAGCTGTTCGCTTACGGGCGTGGCGGGCAACCGTGCAAGGTCTGTGGCAGCCTGCTGCGCGAGGTCAAGCTGGGCCAGCGTGCCAGTGTCTTCTGCCCCAAGTGTCAGCGCTGAAAAGCCCGGCACACAAAGCCTTTACACAGTGCCGGCGTGCGGCCCTTGCTTAACCCTTGCCGCTGTTTATAGTTAAGCGCATTCAAACCGTGCAGCCGAAGGATCCAGCATGAGCCCGTTCCGCATTCTCGCCGTTACCTTGGCCTTGTTCATCGGCGTGCAGGCCATGCCCGCCATGGCCAGCTTCGATCACCCCACCGGTGAGGGCAACCCGGCCTACGAAATCCAGAACCCGCCTGCTTTCGCCATGATCGGCGACCTGCTGATCGCCCGGCCGCTGCTGATTGCCGCAACCGTGGCCGGCACTGCGCTGTTTGTGGTGGCCTTGCCCTTTACCGCGACCGGCGGTGGCATCGGCCGCACCGGCAAGGCGCTGGTGGTCGACCCGGCCAAGGCCGCCTTTGTGCGTTGCCTGGGCTGTACCGGCGATCGTTACGGCGAGCAGGAGTAATCAGGGATAGCGATCAGGCCTTGCCGGTGATGATGAGGTACTTGCTCATCAGCTCGTCCTTGCTCTCGACGCGGTTTTCATCCAGCGGGATGCAATCGACCGGGCAGACCTGCTGGCACTGCGGCTCGTCGTAATGGCCGACGCATTCGGTGCACAGGCTGGGGTTGATCACGTAGATCTCTTCACCCTGTGAAATCGCTTCGTTCGGGCACTCGGGTTCGCAAACGTCGCAGTTGATGCAATCGTCAGTGATGATAAGGGACATGCAACACTCCTGCCGCGGGGGGACCGGGCACATGAAAACCAATGCGGCGAATTGTGCCGCATTAGGTCTCGGGATGCACCCTGAGCTTACAGTCAGCTCACTTCCAGCAGATCAAGGGCGCTTGAAGCGCTCGTTCAATGCCTCGGCCACCGCCGGGTGCACGAACTTGGTGATATCGCCGCCCAGCGCCGCAATTTCCCGGACCAGCGTCGAAGAAATGAACGAGTAACGCTCCGAAGGCGTCAGGAACAGGCTTTCGACGTCCGGTGCCAGTTGCCGGTTCATGTTCGCCAGCTGGAATTCATATTCGAAGTCCGACACCGCACGCAGACCGCGCAGCAGTACATTGGCGCCTTGCTCCTTGGCGAACTGCGCCAGCAAGGTGGAGAAGCCCAGCACCTCGACATTGGGCAGGTGGCGGGTGACCTCGCGGGCCAGCTCCACGCGCTGCTCCAGGCCGAACAACGGGTTTTTCTTGGGGCTGGCCGCCACCGCGATGATCACGTGATCGAAGAGGCGCGAGGCGCGTTCGACCAGATCGCCGTGGCCCTTGGTAATAGGGTCGAAGGTGCCTGGATACAACACTCTATTCATCGCGCGGTCCTGTAAGGAATCCGTTGAGGGACTCGGATGGTATCGCAGCCGCTTGCAGGGGCCAAGCCAAGAGCCTTTCGACCTAAGTAACAAGCGCCGATAATCGGCCACCGGCAAGGCGGTTGAAAGCGGGCATACCAAAGGCCAGTCGACGTCATCGGCTGCCACAGCCTATGCTCGATATCTTGGCGTTGCTATTTGCCACGCCGCCCGATTATTCGCTTTTCTGCCTACAGGAGTTCGTTATGCCGATTGCGCAACTGATCAGCCCCCGGGAGCTGGCCGCCCGGCAACAGGCGCCGAATCTGGTGATCCTCGACTGCCGCTTTGCCCTGGAAGACTCCGATTACGGGCAGCGCAGTTATGCTCAGGGGCATATCGACGGTGCTGCATTTGCGGATCTGGAGCGCGACCTCAGCGGGCCGGTGACCAAGGGCAAGACCGGCCGTCACCCGCTGCCCGACCCCAAGGTGCTGCTGGAGAAGCTGCGTGGCTGGGGCATCAACGATAACAGCGACATCGTGCTGTACGACGACGGCCCCGGTGCTTTCGCCGCCCGTGCCTGGTGGTTGCTGGCCTGGCTGGGCAAGCGCGACGGTGTTTACCTGCTCGATGGCGGCCTGAAAGCCTGGCATGCGGCAGGCCTGCCGCTGAGCCTCGATGCGCCGGGCAACAAGCCGGGCCAGTTCAAGGGCGAGCCGGACATGTCGCTGCTGTTGAGTGCCGAGCGTTTGCAAAGCCGGCTCGGGCGTCCGTCCCTGACGCTGATCGATGCCCGCGCCGAACCGCGTTTTCGCGGTGAGGTCGAGCCTATCGACCCGGTCGCCGGGCATATTCCGGGCGCGCAATGCCTGGCCTTCACCGATAACCTTGGCGCCGATGGGCGTTTTCTGCCGGCGGCGCAACTGCACGAGCGTTTCGCCCAGGCCCTGCAAGGTCGCTCGCCCACGGACCTGGTGGCCTATTGCGGCTCTGGCGTGACCGCCTGCCATAACCTGTTCGCGATGGCGCTGGCCGGTTACCCGCTGGGCGCGCTGTATGCCGGTTCCTGGAGCGAGTGGATCACCGACGCCCGCCGCGAAGTGGCGACCGGCGCCTGATTCAGGCTTTAAAGAATCCAGCGCAACAGAAAAAACACCGCCAGCCCGCCACCGATGGTCGCCAGCAGGTTGCGGGTCAGGGCGGCGATGCCGATGCAGGCAATGCCGCCCAGCAGATAAGGATTGCTCAACGACACCTGCCAGTTCTGGCCATCGGGCAGCAACATGCCGGGCACCACGATAGCGGTCAGCACCGCCGTCGGCACATAGTGCAAAGCCTGGCGCACCACGGGTGGAAAGCTCAGGCCCGGCCAGGCGAACAGGCTGTAACGCAGCACAAAGGTAATCGCGGTCATGGCTGCCACCAGCCACCAGAAGCTCATGACTTCACCTCGCCGGCATTTTCCTGCACCGCTGCCGGACGCCTGCGTTCCAGCAGCACGCCGGCGACGATGCCGCTGAACGCGGCGGCCATCAGCCCTAGCTTGTAGGGCAGTTCATAGGTCAACAAGGCAACGCCGCCGGCCACCAGCGCGGCGGCGATCTGCGGCCGGTTGCGCAACATCGGCACGACAATGCCGATGAACGTGGCCAGCATGGCGAACTCCAGCCCCCAGCCTGCCATGTCCGGCACGGCCTGGCCGAACAACACGCCGATCAGCGAACTGCCAACCCAGCAGGTGTACAACGCCGTGGCCACGCCCAGCCAGTACCAGTGCGCCTGCGGCGTGCGGCCATGGACCAGATAAAAGCGCTGCACCACGGCAAAGGTTTCGTCGGTCAGCCAGAACGCCAGCAATATCCGCCAGCGTTGTGGCAGCGCACTCACCTGCGGCTGCAGGGTCGCGCTGTACAGCACATGGCGCAGGTTGACCACCAGCGTGGTCAGCAGAATCACCGCTGCACTGGCGCCGGAGCCCAGCAGGCTGATGACGATAAATTGCGCCGAGCCTGCATACACCAGCGCCGACATGCCCACCGCCTGCAACAGCGAAAGCCCGCCAACCCCGGCCAGCGTGCCGAAAATGATGCCAAACGGCGCGATACCGACCTGCATCGGCACACTGTCGCGAAGACCGCGATAAAACAGATGACTGCGTGACATGGGAATACCACCTCCTTGTGCCGCGCATCTTAATGCTTTTTGCAACTACACCGTCATGCTGCGTGGGTACGGGTTATCCCGTTCATGGGCAATGCCCAGCCACAACGGAATGCGCCGCTCCAGGTAATACCGGGGCTTTTTCAGCGAGCCTTCGACAAACCCCACATGCCCGCCGCGGGCTTGCAGTTCGAAGTCGATGCACGACGAAAGCTCGGCCGGTTCCGGCAGGCTGTGGGCGAACACGAACGGGTCGTCGAGCGACTGGATAATCAGCGTCGGCGTGCGGATCTGGCCGAGAAAATAGCGGCTGGACGCGCGTCGGTAGTAATCATCGGCATCGGCAAAGCCGTGCAGGGGCGCGGTCACCCGGCCGTCGAAGTCCCAGAAGGTGCGCAGGTTTTCCAGCGAACCGAGGGCGGCCAGTTCGGCCAGGCCTTCGCTGAGCCCTTCATGCTGGAAACGTCGCTGTTTGTCGCGGATATAGCCGAGCATCTCGCGCATGAAGTGCCGTTGGTAGACCTTCGAGAAGCCCTGGCTCATACGATTGGCGCACTGGTCCAGCCGAAACGGCACCGACACCGCGACGGCGCCGAGCAATTGGCTGTAGTCGCCCGACTCGCCCAGGTACTTGAGCAGCACATTGCCGCCCAGCGAATAGCCCACCGCATACAGCGGTGCCTGCGGTCGCCTGGCGCGCAGATGGGCGATGACCGCCGCCAGGTCTTCGCTGGCGCCGGAGTGATAACTGCGCGAACGCAGGTTGGGCTCGCCCGAACAGCCGCGCCAGTTGAGCGCCACGCTGGCCCAGCCCTGCGCCATCATGGCCCGTTGCAAACCCACCACATACGGCGAATTCGCCGAGCCGGTCAGCCCGTGCAATACCAGCACCAGCGGTGTCTCGGGCTGGTGCGGGCCATGCCAGTCCAGGTCGAGAAAGTCGCCATCGTCCAGCCACATGCGCTCGCGGGTTCGCTCGATCGGCATGCCCCGGCGCAATAACGGTCCCCAGAGGGTTTGCAGGTGCGGATTGCCCAGCCCGGTGGCGGGCACGAAGGGGCTGACGTGGAGGGGATGGAAGGAAGGCGAGGGCATGGCGTCAATCGTCGGTCCAGACAAAGTCGTTGCCTACGTTGCCATCAAGTCGGGCCAGATGTAAGGGCTGATTGCCCCAATGGTGCCAATGCCAGGCCGTATCGGGCGATTGCCAGTGCAACCGCCCGTTGGCCATCAAAGCCCTTCGAGCTTGCGCCGTTCCAGCGCCAGGTCCTGGGCGCTGAGCGGTACATAGCCCTCTTCGCTGGCGGTCTGCGCGCGCACCAGTGCCTGACCCTCATCGCTCAAGGCCAGGCGCAGGTACGCCTTGATAAACGGTGCCAGTGACTGGTCCGGGGCGTGATTGACCATGAGGTACAACCCCGCCGACAGCGGATAAGCGCCCTTGGCCACATCGGCCAGCGCCGGACTGTAGGCGGGTTCGCCGGGCTTGCTGCTGAGCGGCACGATGCGCAATTGCGGGGCGATCTTGCCGGCCTCGACCCAACCGGTCAGGCCGATGCCATAAGGGTCTTTGGCCACCGCTGCAAGCACCGCCTCACGGCTGTCCAGCGCCTCGTAGCGCGGGCTGAAGGGATAAGCCCCGAAGCGATCGATGCGCTGGTTGGTGGCAAAGCCGCCGTCGTCACGCAAGCCATAGACGTGGATGCGCCGTAGCTGCCAGGCGCCGTCCAGGCCCAGTTGTCCCCAGGTCGTGAGATCGCCTTGCGGCTGGCCGGCGGTGACGATTCGGGCCAGTTGCTGCAGGTCCAGCTGTGCCAGCGGGTTGTCCGGGTGGACATACACCGCAGGCGGCGTCTTGCCGTTGGCGCGCGGGCCATGACCCGAGTAGCCGATGCGGATCGCCAGCGGTTTGCGCTCGAAGACCTGCACGAAGGCATTCATGTCGCCCAGCCATGGCTCGCGCGACATGGGCGCTATGGCGGTGGCGCCGGCGGTCAGCGCGGGCAGGGCGACCGACGAACCCTTGGCGGTCACGGCAAAGCGAAAGCCCGGATGCTGGCGCACAAACAGCGCGTTGAGCTGTTCGACCAGGGTTTGCATGCCATCGTTGCCGATGATTGCAATCGCGCCGTCAGTGGTCAGGTAGCTGGCCTGAGTGGGCGGCTGCAAAGCCTCGGCCTGTGCTGTGCCCAGGCAAGCAAGGCCGGTCAGCACACACAGCGCTGATTTGAAAAACCTGTTCATGGCGCTGCCACCTCATCAAGTCTGGCCAGTTCGGCCCGTGCCTGTTCGGCGCTCAGCGGGAAGTAGCCATTGGCCTGGCTGGCGATGATCTGCTGGCCTTCGCGCGACAGCACCAGGCGCAGGTATTCCCGGGCGACCGGGTCCACCGCCTTGCCGGGTTCTCGGCGCAGGTACAGATACAGGTAGCGGCCATAAGGGTAACGGTCGGCAAGAATCTGATCCGGTGTACCGGTGCTCAGGCTGCCATCGCGCTCATCGACGATGGGCAGTTGCTTGATCCGCTCGTTTTCCAGACCGATGGCGGCGACCGCCAGGCCGGCCGGGTCCGCCGCCAGACGGGCAAGGATCGCCTTGGTATTGCCATAGGCTTCATAACCCGGCGTCAACGCTCGGCCGTCCAGCTGGTTGCTTTGCATGTAGGTGCCAAAGCCGGTGAACTCAGGCGTGCCGAAGGGATGAATGCGCCGCTCGCGCCATTCATCGGCCAGCCCCAGTTGGCCCCAGGTCGACAGGTCGCCTTGCGGGTTGCCGATGCTCAGCGCCCGGCTGACCTGCGTGGCACTGATGCGGGTCAGCGGGTTATCGCGGTTGACGTACACCGCCAGCGACGTCGCCAAGTGCTGCGAGGTGTCATTGGCGGCATGGGCGATGCGGATTTCCAGCGGTGCGCTGCCGACGATCTTGCGGTAGGCCTGGATTTCCAGCGGGTTGATCTCCCGGCCCATGGCGCCGAACAGCGTCACGCCGTGGGTCAGCAGCGGCACGGCGCTGGTAGTGCCTTTGGACTCGTCGACAAAACGCCACTCGGGATGGTGCTGGTGCAAGGCGGCATTGAAGCGCTCGACGATATAGCGCACATGTTCGGCGCCGCCGATGCGAATCGCACCGTCGGCATTGAGGTAGCGGGCCTGGGCAGGCAACGCCGCAGGCTGGGGCCGATAAGCCTCCAGCTGCGGGTCAAGGTTTGGGGCTGTAGCGGCGAGCGTCTGGCTGGCAAGCAGCACGGCGCTCACCAGCAACAGCGCCCTGGGCATAGAAGCGATCATGACGATTCCCTGGCTGAGAGGCTTAGAACGCTACGGTGACTTTGCCGATGACCTGACGCGGTTCGCCGATGGCAATCGCCGGCGAACCCAGGCCGCTGTTGGACACGTAATAGGTCTCGTCGAACAGGTTTTTCAGGTTCAGTTGCAGGGTCACGTCTTTCTGGTCGAGCTTGAGCTTGTAGCTGACAAAGGCATCGGCCACTTTTGCCGACGGCAGCCAGTACTCGGTGCCTGCGCCGTCGTTGGCGCCCCACTTGCTCATGTAGCGGCCGCCGAAGCCTGCGCGCAGGTCGCCGATGCCGACATGGCCGAAGTCGCGGGTCAGGTACAGGGCAGCGGTGTTTTTCGATACGCCGTCCAGCGGCTGGCCTTTCAGGATCGGGTCCTTGGTCCATTCGGTGTCGTTATAGGCGTAGCTGGCGGTTACGCTCCACTGGGCGTTGATCTGCCCGGTCACGTCCAGCTCGACCCCGCGCGAGCGCGCTTCGCCACCCAGGCGGGTGCAGGTTTCGCTGCCGCAGGCGACACTGGTCTGCACGTTTTCCTTGACGATGTTGAAGGCCGCCAGGCTGGCAGTCAGGTAATCGTTCTGGAACTTGGTGCCGATCTCCCAGGCTTTGCCTTCTTCGGGCGCCAGGTCGCCGATCACCGTGGCGATCGAGGTGTTGGGGCGGAACGACTCGGTGTAGCTACCGTACACCGACCAGTCCGGCTGGATCATGTACACCAGGCCCAGACGCGGCACGGTCTTGCTGCGATCGACATCGGCACCGACCACGAATGGCCGGCCCTTGCCGGTCATTTCGGTGAACGACTCATGGCGCAGGCCGGCCTGCAGGATCCAGTTGTCGCTCAGGTGGATCGAGTCCTGAATGAACAGTGCATGGGTGTGCAGTTCATCGGTCTGCTCGCTGTTGGCGGCGCTGACCCGGCTGGGTGTCGGCACCAGGCCATAGACCGGGTTGTTGTAGTTGAAGCCGGTGTCGTTGACGTTACGGATCAGGTCGCCCAGGTGCCGTTCGTTCTTCATGTAGTCGACGCCCACCAGCAATTCGTGGCGCATGCCGGCGAACTCCAGGTTGCCCAGCGCATTCAGCGTGGCGGTGTGGGCTTCCTGCTCGGCATCACGGGTGGCATCGCCACGGCGGGTGACTTGGCCGGTGGTGAAGTTGGCCGAGATATAGCGCGACTGCTGGTCGTTGTAGTAATTGCGGCTGTAGCCGTAGCCGGCCTTGAGCGTCCATTGCTCGTTGAGGCGGTGCTCGGCGTTGAGGTTCAGGGCATCGGAGCGGCCGGTGGTGATGTTGAAGTGCTCGTCCAGGCGGCGCTTGCGCGGAATATCCAGCACCTTGCCGGTGGTGGTGTTGATCTGCGTGCCACGGTCGAACGGCACCGAGTATTCCATGTGCTCGTAGGCGGCGGTCAGGGTGGTGTCTTCACCGAACCAGGACAGCGACGGCGCAAACACTTCCTGGTCGATGCTGCCGAAGTTGCGCCAGTAGTCGGACTCTTGCTTGTCGTAGATCAGCCGATAGGCCAGGCCGCTGTCGCCCAGGGGACCGGTGCTGTCGAACTGACCGCCACCGCCGCCGAAACTGGTGCCCCAGCCCGACACCGAAGTGGCCTGGGTCAGTTGCGGCTTCTTGGTGACCACGTTGATCACGCCGCCCGGGTCCTGCACGCCATAGAGCATCGAGGCCGGGCCCTTGAGCACTTCGACGCGCTCGGTGGTCGGGGTGAAGTTACGCGCCTGCACCGACTGCATGCCGTCGCGCATGATCGAGTTGTCGCGGTTGGTGCCAAAGCCCCGCTTGATGATCGCATCCTGCGTGCCGCCCAGGGTGTTGCCCTGCTTGACGCCGCTGACGGTATTGATCGCTTCGTCCAGGCTTTGCGGGCTGCGGTCGGCAATCGCGCGCTGGGTCACGACATTGACCGACGCCGGCGTCTCGACCAGCGGCGTTTCGGTGCGCGAGGCTACGGTCGAGGCCACGGCCTGGTAGCTGGTCTGGCTCTTTTGCGTGGTGGTCTGGCTCAGGCGCGTGCTGTCGATATTGATATCGCCCAGCTCCACGGTCTCGGCGGCCCACGCCGGTTGCGCCAGGCTCAACAACAACACGCTGCTGGCGCAGGTTAGTGGGGCAAATGCGGTGGGCTGCCTGGATTTCATGCGGATGCTCTGCTCGTCGGTGAAGTGAAAGTGGGCAAATTCTGCTTTTCTCACTCACTGCACGGACGCCGAGGGCAAACACCTCACATAAAAATGAAAATTATTTGCATGTTGCTGCAAAGATCGCTGGGATCCCGCAGGACCGGCTTTAGCCGGGAAGGCCGTTATGCGGTGTCTGCTTCCCGACTAAAGTCGGTCCTACGGGGCCGTATTACGAGGTCTTAGAACTCCAGGCGTGCCGACAGCACCCACTGGCGTGCATCGCCCATCGAGACGAAGTACTGGCTGACGCTGGAGGTGTAGTAGTGCCGGTCGAACAGGTTGTTGATGTTCAGTTGCAGGCTCGCCTTGTGCTCGCCCAGGCGCGTGTCGTAGCGGGCGAACACGTCGGTGACGGTGTAGGCCGGTAGCGGGAAGCTGTTGGCCGGGTCGATGGCCCGTTCGCCGACATAGCGTGGGCCGCCGCCCAGGTGCAGGCTGTCGCTCAGGTCATGGCTGAGGTACAGCGAGCCGCTGTGGCGTGGCACGTTTTGCAGCGGTTTGCCTTGCAGGGTCGGGTCGCGGGTGACCCAGGCGTCGGTGAAACTGTAGGCGAACATCAGTTGCCAGCGCTCGGCCAGGCGCCCGCTGGCTTCCAGTTCCAGGCCGCGCGAGCGCACCGCGCCGGCATTGCGGCTGACCGGCAAATCGTCGACCGTTTCGCTGACCAGCACGTTGCGCTTGCGAATGTCGTACAGCGCAAGGCTGGCCGACAGCCCGTCCGCTTGCTCGAACTTGAGTCCGGTTTCCCAGGCACTGGCCTGCTCGGGCTTGATGCTGGAGTCGATGATCTGCGCGCTGGCGGCGTTCAGCGGCGCAATGCTGGAGTTGGGCTTGAACGATTCGCTGTAGCTGGCGTACCACGACCAGTCCGGGGCAAAGCGGTACACCAGCCCGGCACTGGGCACCCAGGCGGTGCCGTTGATATCGGTATTGGCGTGAAACGGGCGGCCGCGACCGGCGTACTGGTCGTAGCTCAACACGCGCACACCGAGTATCGCGCTCCACTGCTCGCTCAGGTTCAGGGTGTCGCGCAGGTACAGCGCGTGGGTGCGCAGGCGGTCGAGCTGATCGCTGGCGCTGTCCGACACCTGCGTGGGCACGACCTCGCGGCCATACACCGGGTTGCGATAGCTGAAGGTGCTCTGGCTGGTCTGGCGCAACAGGTCGCGGCGAAAATACAGCCGGTGTTCGGTGCTCAGCCCGGCCAGAATGTCGTGCTCGATGCCCAGCCAGCGCGTGCTGCCCGACAGCTCAAGCTGGCCTTGCTGGTCGCGGCTCAACGAGCCCAGCGTGCCGTCCATGCTGCGCGTCAGGGTGCCGGCGCGCGGGTTCACGGCGGTGATCCGCACCTGATAAGCGTCGTAGGTTTCCTTGTTGTAGCTGTAGGCCCCGCGCAGCTCCCAGTCATTGGCCAATGTATGGCGGTAGTTCAGGCGCAGCAGGTGCGAGCGCCCGGTCATGTCGTTGAAGGGCTCGTCCAGGCGCCGGTCATAAGGGATGTCGAGTACCCGGCCGGTGCTCGGGTCGATGGCCGTGCCCCGGTCGAAAGGCGTCACGAAGCGGCGCTGCTCCCAGGCCAGCAGCAGTTCGTCCTGCTCGCCATACCAGGCCAGCGACGGCGCGACCAGGCTTTCGCGGCGCACGCCATAGTTGCGCCAGTAGTCTTCATCCTGATGATCGAGAATCAGCCGCCCGGCCAGCCCGCTGTCGCCCAAGGGCCCGGTGCTGTCCAGTGTCGTGGCCGTGCCGGCGCGGCCATGGGCGTACAGCGAGGTCTTGGCCTGTACCTCGTTACGGGTCTGCAACTGTGGGGTTTTGGTCAGCACATTGATGACCCCGCCAGGGTCCTGAATGCCATACAACAGGGCGGCGGGGCCCTTGAGCACTTCGATGCTCTCGGTCGTGGCGTTGAAATTGCGCCCCTGCACCACCGGCATGCCGTCGCGCAGGATCGAGCCGTCGCGGTTATCGCCAAAGCCGCGCTTGATCAGCGTGTCCTGGGTGCTGCCCAGCGTATTGCCTTGGGTCACGCCGCTGACATGGCGCAACGCATCGTCCAGATTGCGCGGTTGCTGGTCCTGCAACACGGCGCTCGGCACGCGGCTGATGGACTGCGGCTGCTCCAGCCATGACGCTCTGGAATGATTGATGCGGGTGGTGCTTTGCGGCTGATAGCTGTCAGGGCGCTGGCTGTCGATGCGCAAGGGCTGTAACTGCAACGAGCCTGCGCCGATATCGGCAGTGATGGGCGCTGTCAGCGCCAGGGTACGTTCATCGATGCGCTGAAAGGTCAGGGCGGTGCCGGCCAGCAAGCGGGTCAGGGCCTGTTCGACGCTCCATTGCCCGCTTAACGCTGGAGCCTGTAGCCGGTAGGGTTGTTCGTCGGTGTAGACGATGTTCTGCCCGGTCTGGCGGCTGAGTGCGGCCAGGGCGTCGGTCAGCGATTGAGCGGCGAGGTTGATGCTGTAGCGAGCCGGGTCCGCCGCTTGCGTGGGTAACGACAGGCTCAGGGCGCAGGACATCAATAAGGGTCGCCACAGGCTGCGCATCGAAGCTCGGCTCATCGTCGATCATGGAAATGCGAATATATCTCATTGGCGGGGCGACTGCACGGCTGCTTGCCCGGTGAATCAACCTGTTCAGTGAATCAACACCATACCGCCCGGCAAGCGTTGCATCGAGTAACCCAGCACCGCCTGAAACGCCGCGAGCATGGCCTGCGGGTCATTGCTGGCGAAGTCGCCGCTGACCGGGCGCGTGCCCAGCCCGGCATCGAGCAGTACGATCCGGTCCTGCGAGTAGCGCTGCACCACGTGCAGCGCCTCGCTCAGCGGCTGGCGCCGAAAGCTCAGGCGTCCCTCGCGCCAGCCCAAAGCTTCCTGCACGGCTACATTCTGTAGCGTGCCGGGCTGGCCCTGGCGATAGTCGGTGCGCTGTGCGGCGGTCAACAACTGCGCCTCGCTGTCCGGGCGGGCGCGCACCGCGACCTTGCCCTCTTCGACGGTGACTTGCGCCCCTTGCGCCTGGTCGCGCACCTCGAAGCGGGTGCCCAGCACCTGGGTTTCGCCGCCGTGGGCATGCACGACAAAGGGCTGGCCGGTGTGCCTGACCTGAAAAAACGCCGCGCCACGCAGCAACTGGATATCGCGGCCCTGATCGGTCAGCACGACCTGAATGGCGCTGTCGGCATCGAGCAGCACGTCACTGCCATCGGCCAGGGTGATGCGGCTCAGTTGCCCCGGTGCGCTGCGATAGTCGGCGCGCAGGTCGTCCAGCCAGTGTTCCGGCCGCCAGAACAGCGCCAGCACGCAGGCCAGCATGAGGCTGGCGGCCATGGCCAGCGGCACCGGCCAGCGACGGGAGCGGGGTCTGGTTTTGCACAGGATCGCTTGCAAGGCGGCGTCGTCTTCCTGCGCCAGTCGCGCCGCGCCAGGACCGGTTATCTGCCACAGCTGTCTGGCCTGGGCATAGGCCTGGGCATGTGCGGCATCGCTGGCCAGCCATTGGCGCAAGCGCTGCTGCTCGGCAGCCGGCAGGCGGCTTTCGTCGAGAGCGGTATTGTCGGGCTCGGAGGCCAGGCGGCTGACCCAGTGCAGGGCGGTGTCCTCGCTCTGCCGGCGAGGTAAGGGGCTGACCACGTTCATGAAGATGCCTTGGCGATGGGCGCGCCCAGGCTGCTCTTGCAGGCCTGGAGGGCCCGCATCATATGCTTTTCAACGGCGCTGGAGGAAATATCCAGCAGGCTGGCGATCTCACTGTAGCTCTTGCCGTGAATGCGGTTGAGCAGAAAAATGTGCCGGGTGCGTTCAGGCAGACCGCGCAGGGCGGCTTGCACCTGATCGAGCTCATGGCTGGCCTGATGCCCGTCGGCCAGCGAGTTGGGTTCGGCGAACAACTGCTCCGGCAACAAGGCCGACTCGGTGCGCAACCGGCTGCGCTCGCTGCGCAGGTGATCGATGGCCAGATTGCGCGCGCTGCGCATCAGGTACGGGCCCAGGTCCTCGACCGGCACTTCCTTGCGCCGCCACAGGCGAATGAACAGTTCCTGGCACAGATCGGCAGCGGTCGCCCGGCAGGCCACCCAACGGCTCAACTGGTTTTTTACCCGGCCTTGCTGTTGCAGAAACGCCTGCAATACCTCCTGCGCGGGCGGCGCGTCATCAGATGACGGCGGCTCGGCAGGATCGTGGGAAGGAGGCTTGGGCATGGCAGAAACAGCGCAACCGGCGGAAACGCGGATGATAAGCGCTCTTGATTGCATTGGCCATGAGTGTTCGTCGTTTGGCCTTAGCCGCGCTGCCAGAGCCCGTAATACACCTGGCCGGCCTTTTTCTCGCGGTGCAGGCGCCAGTTGCCTGGCAGGCCGGTGGTCGACGGCGGGGTTTCGCTTTCGGTGTAGATCCAGGCGTGTTCGGCCAGCCAGCCGCGCGACTCCAGCAAGGCACAGGCGTTGCTCAGCAGGCCTTGATGGAACGGCGGATCGAGGAACACCACATCGAAGGCTTCTGCCGGCGCCGTTTCCAGATGGCGCAGCGCGTCGCTGTGCAGCACCTGGCCGTTCTCGCATTTGAGCAGCTCAAGGTTGTGCCGCAGGCTGGCGATGGCCGCCTGATTGTTGTCCAGCGCCAGGCCGGATTTGGCCCCGCGCGACAGCGCTTCGAAATACAGCGCGCCGCTGCCGGTGAAAACGTCCAGCACCCTGGCGCCGGCGATGGACGGCGCCAGCCAGTTGAACAGGGTCTCACGCACCCGGTCAGGCGTCGGGCGCAGGCCCGGTGCGTCGGGGAAGCTCAGGCGTCGGCTGCCCCATTCGCCACCGATGATGCGCAACTGGCCCTGGCCGTTGTGCGTTTTGGGACGTGGATTGGCCATTAATGCTCCGGAACGCCCGCAGGCGGTGTGACAGGTTTGTCGGTGGGTGGTGGCAGAGGTTTCTGCGCCACGGTCGGGCCGACGGTGACGATCACCATCTTGTCGGCATCCAGGTGTTTGTTCATCGCCGCCTTGACCTGCTCGACCGTCACGGCTTGCGCTTCGGTCATGTAGTCTTCAAGGAAGGTCAGCGGCAGATTATAGAAGCCGATGGCACCCAATTGCGCGGCGATTGACGCATTGCTGGCAGTCGACAGCGGGAAGCTGCCCGACAGTTCGCGTTTCACGTCGTCGATTTCTTTCTGGGTCGGGCCGTCAGTGAGGAACTTGCGCACCTCATCCTGAACCAGCTTGAGGGTGTTTTCGCTGAGTTCGGCACGGGTCTGCAAGCCAATGGTGAACGGCCCCGGCACGCGCATGCCGGTAAAGCCGGACGACACGCCGTAGGTCAGGCCACGTTTTTCGCGCACTTCGGTCATCAAGCGACTGCCAAAACCGCCACCGCCGAGCACCGAGTTACCGACGCTCAACGCTGCATAGTCCGGGTCGTTACGGCTGATGCCCAGTTGCGCCAGCATCAGGTGGGTCTGGTTGGACGGAAACTCGATGTGCGTTACGCCGGCCTTGGGTTCGACCGGCTCAGGCATCTTGGCCAGCGCCGGGCCCTTGGGCAGCGAACTGGAGACCTGGGCGGCAATGGCCTGGGCTTCGTCGCGCGACAGGTCGCCGACCAGCGCAATCACCACGTTGCCGGCGGCATAGGCCTTGGCGTGGAAGGCCTTGAGCTGCGCCTGGGTCAGCGCGGCGACAGTTTTGGCGTCACCGTCGCTTGGGTGCGCGTACGGATGGTCGCCATACAGCTTGTCGAACAGGGTCTTGCTGGCGATCACGCCGGGGTTCTGCTTCTGGTACTCGAAGCTGGCCAGCAGCTGGTTCTTGATGCGCGCCAGTGAGTCGGCCGGGAAAGTCGGCTTGCCCACTACGTCGCTGAACAGCTTCAGGGCCGGCTCGCGCTTGTCCTTGTCGCTCAGGCTGCGCAACGAAACCATGGCCATGTCGCGGTAGGAACCGTTGCCAAAGTCCGCGCCCAGGCCTTCGAAGCCCTGGGCGATGGCGGTGACGTCCTTGCCCTTGACGCCCTCGTTGAGCATGGCGTTGGTGGTCAGGGCCAGGCCGGGAACGTTCTGGTCCTGGCTGCTGCCGGCGGCGAAGATCAGGCGCATGTCGAACATCGGCAGTTCGCGGGACTCGACGAACAGCACCTTGGCGCCTTCGGCGGTGTTCCAGGTCTGGATATTCAGGGCGCGGCGGGCCGGTGCCTTGTTGTCCAGTTCCTTGAGCGATTGCAGGTTTTGCCCCAGCGGCGCATCGGTGCGCGGTGCATCGCCGCCGGTGGCGTTACTGGCTTGCACGGGCAAGGCGACGACGGCAGCCAGGAACAGGCTGGTCAGCATGCAACGGTAAGGAGTTCGGTAAGGGATGCGCATGATCATTTGGCCTTCTTCTCGGGCAGCACGTGCGCAACGCTGAGGCGCTCACGAGTGAAATAGGTCTTGGCGGCGTTCTGGATGTCGGCGGGGGTCACGCTTTGCAGGGCGGCGAGCTCTTCGTCGATCAATTTCCACGACAGGCCGACGGTTTCCAGCTGGCCGATGGTGGTGGCCTGGCTGGTGATCGAGTCACGCTCGAAAACCAGGCCGGCGATGACCTGGGCACGGACACGCTCCAGTTCTTCGGCCGAAGGCGCCTTGGTTTTCAGCTCGTCGAGCAAGCGCCAGATGCCGGCTTCGGTGTCGGCCAGGGTTTTCTTTTTCTGGGTGTTGGGCGTGGCGCTGATCATGAACAGGCTGTCGCCACGGGTGAAGGCGTCATAGTTGGAGCCGGCGCCGGAGACCAACTCTTCACCGCGTTCCAGACGGCTCGGTATACGTGCGCTGTAGCCGCCGTCGAGCAGGGCCGCGATCAGGCGCAGCGCCTGTACCGAGCGCGGGTCCTCGGCGGTCGCCAGGCTCGGCACGTTGAAAGCGTACATCAGGCTCGGCAACTGGGTCTGCACATGCAGAGTGATGCGGCGTTCGCCGGGCTCGGCCAGTTCGAGCGGTTTTTTCGACGGCGGCACATCGCGGCGCGGAATGGCCCCGAAGAAGCGTTCGGCCAGGGCCTTGACCTCGTCGACCTTGACGTCGCCGACCACCACCAGCGTGGCGTTATTGGGCGTGTACCACGACTCGTACCAGTGACGCAGGTCCTGCACTGTCATGCGGTTGAGGTCAGCCATCCAGCCGATGGTCGGGGTGTGATAACCGCTGGCCGGGTAGGCCATGGCTTTGAAGCGCTCGAAGGCTTTGCTGACCGGCTTGTCGTCGGTGCGCAGGCGGCGTTCTTCCTTGATGACTTCGATTTCGCGGCTGAATTCGTCGGCTGGCAGCTTGAGGGTCGCCATGCGGTCGGCTTCCAGCTCCAGGGCCACGCTCAGGCGGTCGCGGGCCAGCACCTGGTAATAGGCGGTGTAGTCGTCGCTGGTGAAGGCGTTTTCTTCAGCGCCCAGGTCGCGCAGGATCAACGAAGACTCGCCCGGCCCGGTCTTGCTGCTGCCCTTGAACATCATGTGTTCCAGTGCATGCGACAAACCGGTCTGGCCCGGCGTCTCGTAGCTGGAGCCCACCTTGTACCAGACCTGAGAAACCACCACCGGGGCACGATGATCTTCACGCACAACCACCTTGAGGCCGTTGTCGAGGGTGAATTCATGGGTCGGTTGCGGGTCGGCTGCCAGGGCAGCCAAGGGCAGGCAGAGGGTGCTGAGCAGCAGGCCTGCGGCACGGCGGGCTAAAGCATTCATGGATAATTCAAACCTGTAAGACGACCTGCTTGGACTTAGCGTCGGCGGGCACGGGGGTGGTAGGATACTGATCCGTTTGCGGCGCAAACAACCCTCACGGCCAGTCGGCACGTGAAACTTGTTTTAGGGTATGTCTTATGACGCGCCGCGCGACGATTTTTTCAGACGAGAACCGTGCCTGAAGGGGGCCTCTAAAAACGTAGGCGAGGCAGTCAGCGCAAGGCAAAAACAGGCGAGGAAGCGGAGCTTACTGGAGTAAGTGAGCATTCCGAGTCTGTTTTTAACGCAGCGATGACAACGCAGTTAGTTTTTAGAGGCGCCCTAGAACCGCCGAATGAACAAGCAGTCCATACCGCAGTCTGTTTGGCATGTCAGCATTTTCCGAAAGGCCTGTTGGCGTTTCGCTACTTTGAGATAGCCGTCCTCCATGTTTGGTTCCAACGACGACAAGAAGACCCCAGCTGATGCTGGTGAGAAGAAAGGCCTGTTCGGATGGTTTCGCAAGAAAGCCCCGGAACCGGTCCAGCCGCCCGAGCCTGCGCCTGAAGTGCTACCGCCTGTCGAGGCGCCTCTTGAGGCCGAAGCAGTAGCGCCCGCGCCTGTGGTTGTCGAGGCACCGGTGATTGTGCCGGTCGAGCCCGCAGCCCCGGTTGCAGAGGTTGAGGCGCCGGTGGTTCAGGCACCCCTCATCGTCCCGGTCGCGCCACCGGTGGTCGAGGCACCGGCAGCGGTTGTGCCTGTATTCGTAGAGCCTGAGCCGGTCATCATTCCTGAGCCTGAGCCTGAGCCTGAGCCTGTGGGGGTCGTTGCGCCCGTCGTTGTGCCGGCTCCGATTGTGCCGCCTCCGGTTATCGCACCCGTTGTAACGCCAGAACCCGAACCTGTCGCCGAAACGCTGCCGGTGCCTGCCGTCGCGGCCCCTGCCGAGACCAAGGTCGGTTTCTTCGCCCGTCTCAAGCAAGGTTTGTCCAAGACCAGTGCCAGCATCGGCGAAGGCATGGCCTCGCTGTTTCTGGGGCGCAAGGCCATCGACGATGACCTGCTCGAAGAAATCGAGACTCGCCTGCTGACCGCCGACGTCGGTGTCGAGGCCACCTCGGTGATCATCCAGAACCTGACCCAGAAGGTCGCCCGCAAGCAACTGACCGATGCCGAGGCGCTGTACAAGTCGCTGCAGGCCGAGCTGGCCGCGATGCTCAAGCCGGTCGAGCAGCCGCTGGTCATCAACAGCCAGAACAAGCCGTATGTGATTCTGGTAGTCGGCGTGAACGGCGCCGGCAAGACCACCACCATCGGCAAGCTGGCCAAGAAGCTGCAACTTGAAGGCAAGAAAGTCATGCTCGCCGCTGGCGACACCTTCCGCGCGGCGGCGGTCGAGCAATTGCAGGTCTGGGGCGAGCGTAACCAGATTCCGGTGATCGCCCAGCACACCGGCGCTGACTCGGCCTCGGTGATTTTCGATGCGGTGCAGGCGGCCAAGGCGCGTGGCATCGATGTCCTGATCGCCGACACCGCCGGTCGCCTGCACACCAAAGACAACTTGATGGAAGAGCTGAAAAAGGTTCGCCGGGTGATTGGCAAGCTCGATGCCGACGCACCGCATGAAGTGCTGCTGGTGCTGGACGCCGGTACCGGGCAGAACGCGATCAATCAAGCCAAGCAGTTCAACCAGACCGTGACCCTTACGGGTCTGGCGCTGACCAAGCTCGACGGCACCGCCAAGGGCGGGGTGATCTTCGCCCTGGCCAAGCAGTTCGGCCTGCCCATTCGTTACATCGGCGTAGGCGAGGGCATCGACGACCTGCGTACTTTCGAGGCCGAACCCTTCGTTCAGGCCCTGTTTGCGGAGCGAGAGCGCACATGATTCGATTCGAGCAGGTCGGTAAGCGTTATCCGAACGGTCACGTCGGGTTGCATGAGCTGAGCTTTCGAGTGCGTCGTGGTGAGTTTCTGTTTGTTACCGGCCACTCCGGTGCCGGTAAAAGTACCCTGCTGCGCCTGCTGCTGGCCATGGAGCGCCCGACCTCGGGCAAGCTCCTGCTGGCCGGCCAGGACCTGGGGCAGATCAGCACGGCGCAGATTCCTTTCCTGCGCCGGCAGATCGGTGTGGTGTTTCAGAACCACCAGTTATTGTTCGACCGCACGGTGTTCAACAACGTCGCGCTGCCGTTGCAGATTCTCGGCCTGTCCAAGCCCGAGATCGTCAAGCGTGTCGACTCGGCGCTGGAGCGCGTGGCCCTGTCCGACAAGGCCGCGCTGTATCCGGGCGACTTGTCTACCGGGCAGCAACAGCGGGTCGGTATCGCACGGGCCATCGTCCATCGTCCGGCCTTGTTGCTGGCCGATGAACCGACCGGCAACCTCGATCCCCGGCTGGCGGCGGAAATCATGGGTGTATTCGAAGACATCAACCGGCTGGGCACCAGCGTGCTGATCGCCAGCCACGACCTGGCACTGATCGCGCGCATGCGTCACCGCATGCTGACCCTGCAACGTGGCCGTCTGATCGGCGACGGGGAGGCCGGCGTATGAGTGCTTCACGCAGCAATCCAAAGGTTTCGGACCGTGCCGCACCGCGTGCGGCAGAGCCTGAGCCGCCGAAGAAAAAGCGCGGCGCGCATGACGACGACGGCCCGGACTTCAGCACCCTGCTGGCGGCCTGGATCGAAAGCCATCGCAGCAGCCTGCTCGACAGCCTGCGCCGGCTGGGCAAGCAGCCGATCGGCAGTTTCTTTACCTGCCTGGTCATGGCGATTGCCTTGAGCCTGCCCATGGGCCTGTCGCTGTTGCTGAGCAATGTCGAGCGCCTGGGCGGCTCGTGGCAGCGTGCGGCGCAGATTTCGGTGTACCTGCAACTGGATGCCGGTCATGCCGAAGGCGGCCGGTTGCGCGAGCAGATCAAGGCCATGCCCGGTGTGGCAGAGGCCGAATACGTCAGCAGCGAGCAGGCGCTCAAGGAATTCCAGAAGGATTCCGGGCTGGGCGAGGCGCTCAAGGAGTTGCCGAACAACCCTTTGCCGGGCGTGGTGGTGGTGACCCCGCAAGAGGTCGACAAGCCGGCACTTGAAGCGCTGCGCGCGCGCCTGGCCGAACTGCCCAAGGTGCAACAGGCGCAACTCGACCTGGTCTGGGTCGAGCGGCTGGCGGCGATTCTCAAGCTCGGCGACCGCTTTGTCTTTGGCCTGACCGTTCTGCTGGTGGCGGCGCTGTTGCTGGTGATCGGCAATACCATTCGTCTGCACATCGAGAACCGGCGTGTCGAGATCGAAGTCATAAAACTGGTCGGCGGCACCGACAGCTACGTGCGCAGGCCCTTTCTTTATATGGGCGCGCTGTACGGCATCGGTGCCGGCATATTGTCCTGGGGCGTGCTGGCGTTTGGTCTGGACTGGCTGAATGATGCGGTTATCGGCCTGTCCGGCTTGTATGGCAGCGACTTTGCCCTGAGCGGTGTTCCGATGGCCGATGGCTTGTCGCTCTTGCTTGGAGCGGTACTGTTAGGGTATATCGGTGCTTGGATTGCGGTCGCCCGCCACCTGAGCGAGCTGGCCCCCCGGTAAATCCGGGCTGTTTGATTCGTATATATGATTGACTTATTCAGCTGAGGGAACTTGTCTAGCGGTTCCCGGTCAATTTCGCAGTGCTGAGCTGCACCCGTTACATCAGTTGGAGGTTTCTTCCGTATGACCACTTCATTGCAACCTGCCTATGCATTGGTTCCAGGCGCCAACCTGGAAGCTTACGTGCATGCGGTCAACAGCATCCCGATGCTGACGCCGGAGCAGGAGCGCGAACTGGCAGACAGTCTCTACTACGAGCAGAACCTTGAGTCTGCGCGGCAGATGGTGCTTGCCCACCTGCGTTTCGTGGTGCACATCGCGCGCAGCTATTCGGGTTACGGTCTGGCCCAGTCCGACCTGATTCAGGAAGGCAACGTCGGCCTGATGAAAGCAGTAAAACGCTTCAACCCCGAAATGGGCGTGCGTCTGGTGTCGTTTGCCGTGCACTGGATCAAGGCCGAGATTCACGAATTCATCCTGCGCAACTGGCGCATCGTCAAGGTCGCCACGACCAAGGCGCAGCGCAAGCTGTTCTTCAACCTGCGCAGCCAGAAGAAGCGTCTGGCCTGGCTGAACAACGAAGAAGTCCACCGTGTGGCTGAAAGCCTCGGTGTCGAGCCGCGTGAAGTGCGCGAGATGGAAAGCCGTCTGACCGGCCAGGACATGGCGTTCGACCCGGCGAGTGAAGCCGACGACGACAGCGCCTTCCAGTCACCGTCCAATTATCTGGAAGACCACCGCTACGACCCGGCGCGTCAACTGGAAGATGCCGACTGGACCGACAACTCCACCGCCAACCTGCACCAGGCGCTGGGCGTGCTCGACGATCGTAGCCGTGACATCCTCTATCAGCGCTGGCTGGCCGAGGAAAAAGCCACGCTGCATGAGCTGGCCGAGAAATATAACGTCTCTGCCGAGCGTATTCGTCAGCTGGAAAAGAACGCGATGAACAAGCTCAAGACCTCGATCGCGGCCTGATCGAGGCTGCACAAAAAACGCCCCGACGTGTCGGGGCGTTTTTGTTGGTGCCCGGTTTACAGCGGCGTCAGCACATTCATCACCGTGTCCAGCGCCACGCGGGTGTCGTCAAGCTGCACCAGCGATGCATAACGTGCCGCCAGGGCATCGCGGTTCTTGATCGCGGTGAGAATCGCCTGATGGCGCGGCAGGCTCAGCTGCTGGGTGTTGGGGCGCAGGTTGGTCAGGTTGATCGACTCGCGCAGCGGCAACGACAGCATGTTGCACATGTAGGCCAGCAGGTCGTTGTGCGTCGCATCGGCGATGGCTCGATGAAAGTCCAGGTCGGGCTGGAGCATTTCTTCGCGGGTCCTGGCCGCTTCCATACGCTGATAGGCTTCTTCGATGACCGCGATGTCGGCATCGGTCGCAGTGGTGGCGGCGAGGGCGGCGATTTCCGGCTCCAGAATCCGCCGCACACCGGCCAGCGTGTTGAAAAACTCACTGTGCGGCGTCGACTGCATCAGCCAGAACAACACGTCCGGGTCGAGCAGGTGCCACTCCACGCGCGGGCGCACCACGGTGCCGACCCGTGGCCGCGAATACACCAGGCCCTTGGCGGTCAGCACCCGCGTCGCCTCGCGCAAGACGGGGCGGCTGACCTTGTACTCCTCGCACAGCGTGGCTTCCGGTGGCAGCTTTTCTTCAGGCTTGAAGCGGCCGGACACGATATGCATGCCCAGCTCCTGAACGATCTGGGCGTGCATGCTTTTGCGTGGCTTGGGTGTCTGGTAATCCATAAAGACGCAAGGGCTCTGACGAAATGCGCTGCATCATACCGCACCCATCAATGCGAATGGCGTGGCACCTCCGAGCCGCGGCAGCCGACCAGAAAGTCAAAGTCGCAGCCTTCGTCGGCCTGCAGCACATGGTCGACGTACAGGCGGCTGTAGCCGCTGGAGAAGATTTTCGCCGAGGTGTCGGGCTTCAGGTCGAGCAGGCGGCCTTGCAGTTCTTCGTCGCTGATGTCCAGATGCAGGCGCCCGGTCAGGCAGTCCAGCTCGATGAAATCACCGTTATGCACCGCCGCCAAGGGACCGCCGGCCGCCGCTTCAGGGGCGACGTGCAGTACCACGGTGCCGTAGGCGGTGCCGCTCATCCGTGCATCGGAAATGCGCACCATGTCGGTCACGCCCTTGGCCAGCACCTTGGGCGGCAGGCCCATGTTGCCGACTTCGGCCATGCCCGGATAACCCTTGGGACCGGCATTCTTGAGCACCAGCACACAGGTTTCGTCGACATCCAGGTCCGGGTCGGCAATGCGCGCCTTGTAGTCGTCGAAGTTCTCGAACACCACCGCCCGGCCGCGATGCTGCATCAGGGCTGGCGTTGCCGCCGAAGGTTTGACCACCGCGCCGCGTGGCGCCAGGTTGCCGCGCAGGATGCACAGGCCGCCGTCGGCCACCAGCGGATTGTCGATCGGGCGGATCACTTCGTCGTTGTACTGCGGCGAGGCCTGGCAGTTTTGCCAGAGGCTCTTGCCGTTGGCGGTCAGGGCGTTGGGGTTGGGCAGCAGGCCGTTTTCACCAAGGCGACGAATCACCGCAGGCAGGCCGCCCGCGTAGTAGAACTCTTCCATCAGAAAGCGCCCGGAAGGCTGCATGTCGACCAGGGTCGGCGTGCCGCGACCGATGCGGGTCCAGTCTTCCAGGTCCAGCTCAACGCCAATGCGCCCGGCGATGGCCTTGAGGTGGATCACCGCGTTGGTCGAGCCACCGATGGCGGCGTTGACCTTGATCGCGTTCTCGAAGGCAGCCTTGGTGAGGATCTTCGACAGGCGCAGGTCTTCGCGGACCATGTCGACGATGCGCATGCCCGACAAGTGCGCCAGCACATAACGGCGTGAGTCCACCGCCGGAATGGCAGCGTTGTGCGGCAGCGAGGTGCCGAGGGCTTCGGCCATACAGGCCATGGTCGAGGCGGTGCCCATGGTGTTGCAGGTGCCGGCCGAGCGCGACATGCCGGCTTCGGCCGAGAGAAATTCGTCGAGGCTGATCTGCCCGCCCTTATAGGCTTCGTGCATCTGCCAGACCACGGTGCCGGAACCGATGTCCTTGCCCTTGTGCTTGCCGTTGAGCATCGGCCCGCCGGTGACCACGATGGCCGGCACATCGCAACTGGCGGCGCCCATCAGCAGCGCCGGCGTGGTCTTGTCGCAACCGGTGAGCAGCACCACGGCGTCCACCGGATTGCCGCGAATGGCTTCTTCGACGTCCATGCTTGCCAGGTTGCGGGTCAGCATGGCGGTAGGGCGCAGGTTGGATTCGCCGCTGGAGAACACCGGGAATTCCACCGGAAAGCCGCCGGCTTCCAGCACGCCCTTCTTCACATGTTCGGCGATCTTGCGGAAATGCGCGTTGCACGGGGTCAGTTCCGACCAGGTGTTGCAGATGCCGATGATCGGCTTGCCCTGAAACTCATGGTCCGGGATGCCCTGGTTCTTCATCCAGCTGCGGTACATGAAGCCGTTTTTGTCGGCAGTACCGAACCATTGGGCGGAGCGCAGCGGGGTCTTTTTATCGGTCATGATCAGGCAACTCTTATTGTATGACTATTTAAAGGCTGTGCTCGAAACATACACCAGATGGGGTGCGTTTCAAATGGTTGCGAGCTAAATAGTATTACTATATTGTCTCGATCAGTGAGCAGGTCCCGCTTTTTCAGGCTGTTCGCCGGTGATTAGTCAGATCAATCATGACTAACCAATCCATAACAAAAACAATTGGAGAACACCTATGAATCCGGAAGCTCGGATCATTCGCAGGCTCACGCTCAGGTTGATTCCGTTCCTGATCCTGCTGTACCTGGTCGCGTTCATCGACCGCTCCGCCGTCGGTTTTGCCAAATTGCACATGAATGCCGATCTGGGCCTGAGCGACATGGCTTATGGCTTCGGTGCAGGGTTGTTCTTTATTGGCTATTTCATCTTCGAGGTGCCCAGCAACCTGCTGCTGGAGCGTTTCGGCGCGCGGCGCTGGTTTGCCCGCATCCTGATCACCTGGGGCCTGATCACCGTCGGCATGGCCTTCGTGCAGGGCGCCTACAGCTTTTATGTGATGCGCTTTCTGCTGGGCGCGGCCGAAGCCGGCTTCTTCCCGGGCGTGCTGTACTACATCACCCGCTGGTTTCCGGTGCGCAATCGCGGCAAGGTGCTGGGCTTCTTTATCCTCTCGCAGCCCATTGCGCTGATGGTCACCGGGCCGCTGGCCGGCTGGCTGCTGGGCATGAACGGCATTTTTGGCCTGGCCGGCTGGCAATGGCTGTTTATCGTGATCGGCGTTCCGGCGGTGTTGCTGGCCTGGCCGACCCTGAAGATTTTGCCCGACACGCCCAAGGACGCCCGCTGGCTGGCCGAGGCCGATCGGCAGTGGCTGCTCGGCGAGCTGGACAAGGACCGCGCCGAATATGGCCAGACCGACCACACCAACCCGCTGCGCGCCCTGGCGGATCGCCGCGTGTTGCTGCTGGCGCTGTTGTACCTGCCCAGCACCTTGAGTACCTACGGCCTGAGCCTGTGGTTGCCGACGCTGGTGCATCAGTTTGGCGGCAGTGACCTGACCACCGGTTTCATCTCGGCAATTCCCTATATCTTCGGCGTGCTGGGCCTGCTGTTGATCCCGCGCAGTTCCGACCGCCTCAATGACCGCTATGGCCACCTCACCGTGCTGTACATCCTCGGCGCCACAGGCCTGTTTTTCAGTGCCTGGCTGAGCATGCCGGGCTGGCAACTGGCGGCTTTGTGCCTGACCGCGTTCAGCCTGTTCTCGGTGACGGCGATCTTCTGGGTACTGCCGGGACGCTTCCTGTCCGGCGCCAGCGCGGCAGCCGGTATTGCCCTGATCAACTCGTTCGGCAACCTGGGCGGCTACATCGGCCCGTTCGGCATCGGCGCGCTCAAGGAATACACCGGCACGCTGTCGTCGGGGCTGTATTTCCTGGCGCTGGTGATGCTCAGCGGTGTCGTGCTGACCTGGATCGTCTACACCCAGCTGGAAAAGAAATCCCAGGCCCGCGCCGCGGCGCTCGGACAGCCATCCTGACCCTTGAGGCGGGCATGGATGCCCGCCGTTCCGGAGTACCTGCATGACCTCCACGATAAACAAGAAGCTCAAAGTCGCGATTGTCGGCTCGGGCAATATCGGCACCGATTTGATGATCAAGGTGCTGCGCAATGCCCGGCACCTGGAAATGGGCGCGATGGTCGGCATCGATCCGGCCTCCGACGGCTTGGCCCGTGCCGCGCGCCTGGGCGTGGCGGTGACCCACGAAGGCGTCGAAGGCCTGACGCGCTTGCCGGTGTTCGACGAGATCGACTTTGTCTTCGACGCCACCTCGGCCGGCGCCCATGTCAAAAACGACGCCTTGTTGCGCTCGGTCAAGCCGGGCATCCGCCTGATCGACCTGACGCCGGCGGCCATCGGCCCGTATTGCGTGCCGGTCGCCAACCTGGAGCAGAACCTCGACCGGTTGAATGTAAACATGGTGACCTGTGGCGGCCAGGCGACCATTCCGATCGTCGCGGCGGTGTCGCGGGTGGCCAGGGTGCATTACGCCGAAATCGTCGCCTCGATTGCCAGCAAATCCGCCGGCCCCGGCACCCGCGCCAATATCGATGAATTCACCGAGACCACCTCGCGCGCCATCGAGGCGATTGGTGGCGCGGGCAAGGGCAAGGCGATCATCGTCATGAACCCGGCCGAACCGCCGCCGATGATGCGCGACACCGTGTTTGTGTTGTCCGAGGCCGCCGATCAAGCACTGATCGAAGCATCCATCGAAGAGATGGTCGCCGCCGTACACGCCTATGTGCCGGGGTATCGACTCAAGCAGCGCGTGCAGTTCGAGGTGATTCCCGAGCACGCGCCGCTGAACATTCCAGGGTTGGGCCGGTTCTCCGGGCTCAAGACCTCGGTGTTTCTCGAAGTCGAAGGCGCCGCCCATTACCTGCCGGCCTATGCCGGCAACCTCGACATCATGACCTCTGCTGCCCTGGCCACCGCCGAGCGGATGGCGCAGTCGATGCTGAACGCCAAGGAGCCCCGCAATGACGTTTGATCCGACACGGAAACTCTATATTTCCGATGTGACCCTGCGCGACGGCAGCCATGCGGTGCGCCATCAGTATTCGATCCAGAACGTCCAGGACATCGCCCGGGCGCTGGACCGCGCCAAGGTCGACAGCATCGAAGTCGCCCACGGCGATGGCCTGCAAGGCTCCAGCTTCAACTATGGTTTTGCCGCCCACTCGGACCTGGAGTGGATCGAAGCGGTGGCCGATGTCATCAGCCATGCGCGGATCACCACCTTGTTGCTGCCGGGCATCGGCACCGTGCATGACCTCAAGGCCGCCTATGACGCCGGCGCCCGTGTAGTGCGGGTGGCGACGCATTGCACCGAGGCGGATGTCTCGAAACAGCACATCGAGTATGCCCGCGAGCTGGGCATGGACACCGTGGGCTTTCTGATGATGAGCCACATGATCGCGCCCGAGCAGTTGGCTGCGCAGGCGCGCTTGATGGAAAGCTACGGCGCGACGTGCGTGTACATGGCCGACTCGGGTGGCGCGATGAGCATGCAGGATGTGCGTGAGCGTTTTCGGGCGTTCAAGGCGGTGCTCAAGCCGGAAACCGAAACCGGCATGCATGCCCACCACAACCTGTCGCTGGGCGTGGCCAACTCGATTGTCGCCGTGGAAGAGGGCTGCGACCGCATCGACGCCAGTCTGGCCGGCATGGGCGCCGGCGCCGGCAATGCGCCGCTTGAGGTGTTCATCGCCGCCGTCGACCGCCTGGGCTGGAACCACGGCACCGACCTTTATACGTTGATGGACGCGGCCGACGATATCGTTCGCCCGTTGCAGGACCGGCCGGTACGGGTTGACCGCGAGTCTCTGGCGCTGGGCTATGCCGGGGTTTACTCGAGCTTTTTGCGTCACGCGGAAGCGGCGGCGGCGCGTTATGGGCTCAAGACCGTGGATATTCTGGTCGAGCTGGGTAAGCGACGCATGGTCGGCGGCCAGGAAGACATGATCGTCGACGTGGCGCTGGACCTGCTGAAGCGCACCTGAAACGCTCTGCCCTGTAGGAGCGCGCTCTGCCCGCGACCGAGTGCGTAGCGCTCGCAAAATCTCGGAAACGCTGAAAGTTTATGACTGTAACTTTTGCGAAACGCCACAAATTTACGACTGCTAACGCAGCCGGTCGCGGGCAGAGCGCGCTCCTACGGCACCAGCCGCAACTCGCCCTGGCTGTGCGCCGCCACATCGGCTTCGCTCAGGTGTTGCGGCACATACTCGCCGCGAATATACGCCTGCGCCTGATCGGCATAATGCCGGTCGAACGGCACGCCGCTCTGGCCCACCGGATTGATGCCCTGCGCGTGGGCCGGGTCGGCAAAGTCGATCAGGCGCCGGGTCGAAGGCCCGTAGTTCACCGGCCACGGCGCCGGGCTCAGGCGTGAAGACTGGTTGTTCGGCACCTCATGAGTGCCGGGCGCCGGGAACGGGCCGACGTTGAGCAGCCAGTCCAGCGGCTTTTGCGCGCCCAGCGGATGGGCGTGGGTCAGCGTATGCGCCTTGCCCCACTGCCATTGCTTCGGGTCCGGGCCATACACTGCGGTGAGGTGGCTGATACTGGCGCGCCATGCGGCCCTGACGGTGTCGGCGCGGCTTTCAGTCAGCGGCGAGCCGCGATTGTCCCACCACGGCGAATCCGCATCGGCAGCCAGGCGCGGCAGCGCCGAATCGAACACCCGGGTCGACAGCAGGGTATCGAACAGCGCATCGCCCAATTCATCCTTGAAGGCCTTGTCGGCCAGCGCAAACAGGAACTGGTTGAACAGCGTCGCCGCGACCGAGTCCAGCGCGTAGTCACCTTGCCAGTCGGCCATTTTCTCGACCAGTTGCTGCTCGCCATGGTCGTTGACCACCTGACGCAACACCGGCAGCAGCGGCTTGAGAATGCTGCGGGCGTAATCGGTGGTGGTGCCCAGTTGCAGCGCCTTGCTCGATGGCACATCCCACTTGATCGACGGGTCGCGCAACTGCAGGTCCAGTTGCTGGCCGCGTTCGGGCGGGTTGTAGTAACCCGGTATCTCGATGCCGGCCGGTGACAGCGGCTGGACATTGGCCGAGAGGATATAGCCACGCGACGGATTTTCTTCCTGCGGATTGACGCTGAACGGGTAGAAACCCGGTTTGTCGGCCTGAGCGGTGCTGCCATCGAGAATGAAGTTCGGGTTGACCCCGGCCGGCCGAATCGGCAACTGGCCGGTGGCCCACCAGCCGATATCGCCGCGTGCGCTGGCCCAGACGATGTTCAGGCCCGGCGCCTGAATCTTCTCGGCAGCATGGCGCATCTTGTCCAGCGTGTCGGCGCGGTTGGCTTCATAGAAGCCGTCGAGCAGCGGGTTTTCCGACTCCAGAAACGACCACCACATGGCAATCGGCGTGTTGCCGGCATTGCGCCCCAAGGCATCGTTGACGATCGGCCCGTGCGGCGAGCGGCGCAGGGTCAGGCTGACCGGCGCCTGGCCCTTGACCGCAATCTGCTGTTCGCTGCGGGTCATGTCGACCCAGCGGCCCTGATACCAGACCTGCTCGGGATTGTCGGGGTTGGTTTTCTCGGCGATCAGGTCCAGGTCATCGTTCTGGAACATGGTCAGGCTCCAGCCGAAATCCTGGTTATGCCCCAGGAAAGCGAACGGGTTGAGCGCCTGGTAATGGCCGTACAGCTCGAATCCCGGTGCCGACAGGTGCGCCTCGTACCACACCGCCGGCACCGAGAAACGAATGTGCGGGTCGCCGGCCAGCAGCGGTTTGCCGCTGCGCGTGCGGCTGCCGGCGATGGCCCAGGCGTTGCTGCCCTCGAACTGCGGCAGGCCGGCGTCCTGCAAGGCCTGATGGCTCAGTTGCGCCAGCGCGCCGAGGCCTTGCCAGTCGGCCTGGCTCAGCGTCGGCTGACGGTCGAGCAGGCCGTTGGGGTGCCAGTCCAGATCGAAGACCTTGAGGTAATCGGCACCGAGTTCGTCGCGCACATAGGTCAACAACGGCTCGGTACGAAACGCCGCCGCAAAGCTGTAGGCCAGATAGCCGCCGATGCTCAGGGTGTCTTCGGCGGTAAACGGACGTTTGGCAATGCCGAGCAGGTCGAACTCCAGCGGGCGCGGGTTGTGCTCCTGGTACTGGTTGATGCCGTCCAGATAGCTTTGCAGCGCTTGCCAGCTGGGCGTGCTGCGGTCCTGGCGAGCGACGTAGGCGTCGGCGTGTTCACCGATACGCAGGCTGCGAAACAGCCTGTCGGTATCGATCAGCTTGGGGCCCAGCACTTCGGCCAGCTCGCCGCGCGCCAGGCGGCGGAGCATTTCCATCTGGAACAACCGGTCCTGGGCGTGCACATAACCCAGGGCGCGGTACAGGTCGGCCTGGTTTTGCGCACGAATGTGCGGCACGCCGCGTTCGTCGTAGCGCACGCTCACCGGGGCTTGCAGGCCTTCAAGCGTCAGCTCGCCCTGGCGCAGCGGTTGTTTGCCGTACAGATACCAGGCAGCACCGGCAGCGATCAGGGCAACCATAAGGCCGGGCGTCAGGGCAGCAGTGATCAGGCGACGTTTCATTCAATCTCTCGGGAAGGGCGCGGGCGACTTGCCAGCCAGGCAGACAGGAGAATATCGTTAGCCGGTGTTACCTGAAACCTGTGGATGCCTCATGTCCGACACCTTCAATTACGAGCATTTACGCGCCAGCCTGCAACCGCTGGGCGCCAGCGATGCACTATCGCCCAATGGCCAGGCCTATCAGCGCTTCTACAGCCTTGGCGCGCTGGGCGGCGAGAAGGTCGTGCGCAGCTGGCTGGGGCGCCTGGACGTGGCGGGTTACGAGATTGTTGGCCAGGTCTGGCTGCCCGAGCGGCCAGTGGCGACCTTGATTCTGATGCACGGCTTCTACGACCACATGGGCCTGTACCGGCATGTCGTCGAATGGGCGCTGGCGCAAAACTTTGCGGTGATTTCCTGCGACCTGCCGGGGCACGGCCTGTCCAGCGGCAGCCGGGCGAGCATCGGCGATTTCGCCGAATACCAGACCGTGCTGCAACGCCTGCTGGTCGAGGCCGAGGCCTTGAAGCTGCCGCAGCCCTGGCATCTGTGCGGGCAGAGCACGGGCGGCGCGATCGTGGTCGACCATGTGTTGCATCGCGGCGCCGACAGCCCGGCCCAGGGCCAGGTGATCCTGCTGTCGCCGCTGGTGCGGCCACGGGCGTGGGGCTGGTCCAAGGCCAGCTATTACCTGCTGCGTCCATTTGTCAGCGGGATCAATCGGCGCTTCACCGAAAACTCCAACGCACCGGCGTTTCTGCCATTCCTGATGGCTGACCCGTTGCAGCCGCGGCGCCTGCCCACCGCCTGGGTCGGCGCGCTGGCGCGCTGGATCGTGCACATCGAAAAAGCCCCGCGCAGCACGCGCGCGCCGCTGATCGTGCAGGGCGAGTCCGACATGACGGTGGACTGGAGCCATAACCTGAGCGTGCTGAACGAGAAATTCAGCGCACCGCAAATCCTGATGCTGCGCGAAGCCCGGCATCACCTCGCCAACGAGGTGCCGGAACTGCGCGCGCGCTATTTCGAGTTCCTGAATGGGCAGATCAGGTAAAGCCCGGTCGTACAGCCGTTATTACGGCGCCAGGCTCGAATTGCTCTGCCCGACCGCCAGCCCCGCGCGAATCGCTGCCAGGGCGGCCTGGTAATACGCACGGCCTTCGCTGGACTCGGCAAAACTGGCGAACTCTTCCAGCTCCGGGTCCGACAGATCGCGGTACACGTACAGCAAGGTGTTGTTGAGGTCTGCCTGAATCTGCGCCATCAGCCGCTCGCGCTGCCCTTCGAGCATGCCCTGAGCCTGACCACCGCCGAGCAGGCCGGGAATCATCTGGCTCAGGCTGTCGGCAGCGACGCCGGCCAGGGCCAGACTGACTTCAGCACCGGCCTGCTTGGCGGGCAGCGCCTGGGCCAGATGGCCGATCAGCAACTGACGGGTCGCGTCGGCCTCGATGACGGGCAAGCCCTGGGTATTCTTGGCCAGTTGATCGGCGCGGGTCGCGGTCAGCTCGGCATTGACGATCTTGCGCCCCAGCGGCGACTGGAAAAAGCGCAGCGCCGGTGCCGGGTCCTTGAGCGTTTCACGCAGGCGCTGTTCGGCCCGCTGATCGACAGCCGCCGGGGCAAAACGCTGATTGCTGTTATTGACCAGGGCCTGAAACACCGCAGGCGGCAGGTTGGCGCTATAGCGCTGCTGCGCAGCCTTGAGGGCATCATTGAAATGCGCCCGTTGCTGTTGCCAGCCGGCAGCCTTGTATAACTGGTCGAAGCCGTCTGCCCAGGCAGGCAGCGCGCACAACATCAACAGCACAACACACAAACGACGCATTCGGGACTCCTGTCGGCAGGGCGCTATTGTCCGGTTGTTGGCGGGGATTTGTCGAGTTGTGACTGCCTGTATCAATAAACCTGTTGTCCACGCAGGAGCCACTGTCGGTTCGCGAGGCTTGTGGATACTATGCACGCCATGCAAATGACCCCCGATCACCCCGTATTGCTGCGCATCGTTGACGACCTGGTCGCCCAGGGCTGGTCGCAGCAAAACGTCTTTGTTGCCGATACTCTGACCTCTGCGTTGGCGGCAGAGTGCCGCCTTCGTGCTGCCGCCGGTGAACTGGAGCCGGCGGCGGTTGGCCGGGGACCGGCACAAGAGGTGCGTGAAGCGGTGCGTGGCGACCGGATCCAGTGGCTGGAACCGGGCCAGGCCGACATTTGCGACCAGTACCTGCAAATCATGGACAGCCTGCGCATGGCGCTCAATCGCGGCCTGTTTCTGGGGCTGGAAGATTTCGAGAGCCACTTTGCCCAGTATCCGCCGGGGGCGTTTTACCGGCGTCACCTGGACCGCTTTCGCGACGACGACAAGCGCATGATCTCGGCGGTGCTGTACCTCAACGACAACTGGCAGACGGAGCAGGGCGGCCAGCTGCGCATGTACCTGGACAACGACCAGCCTTACGACGTGGACCCGGTCGGCGGAAGTCTTGTGGTGTTTCTGTCCGGCGAGGTCCCGCATGAGGTACTGCCCGCCAGTCGCGACCGGCTTTCACTGACCGGCTGGTTCCGCCGCCGCGGCGACGAGCCGTTTCCTTAAAGCGCGCCGCCAGCCTGCGGCTTGTAGGCAAACACATGAAACAGCGCGTCCTTGAATTCAAACTGCGCCACCGGCTGCATGCCCATCTTGCGATGTGCCTGTAATGACGCCGGGTTGTCGTCACGGATGAACAACACGCCCTGACGTTCCGGCGCCAGTTCCAGCAGTACCCGGAACAGCCGTTGCGCCAGCCCTTGGCCGCGCTGGCTGGCGCTGACGCAGATCGGGCCGTAGATATAGGCGTCTGGGTCCATGGCAGGAAACGCTTGCAGGGTCTTTTCCACCACCGCAACTGGGTGCCGGTGGTTGACGGCCAGGGAGGTGGTCAGCAAAAAACCTACCACTTCATCGCCTTGAACGGCCACGATCTGTGGCATATCGCCGAGCATTTCTGCGATTCGCGCCGCCGGTAGCTCGCCGGACAGGCTGCCGCCCTGAGCCTGCTGATTGGCCTTTTGCAGGGCAACGATGCCGGCAATGTCGCTCGGCAGCGCATTGCGCACAATCAAATGGGTGTTGTTCATGCATTCTCTCCAGAGGCAACTGAATCGCTGCAGGTGTGCACTATACGCCCTGGCCGAGCACGGTCTGTCGCCCACAAAAAAGGAGACCCGAAGGTCTCCTTTTTAAATAGCAGCGCGTGGCTTAGAACAGTACGCGGCTACGGATGGTGCCTTTGATCTGTTGCAGTTTTTCCTGCGCCAGGTCCGAGTACTCGGCGTCGACGTCGATGACCACGTAACCGACTTTCTCGTTGGTCTGCAGGAACTGACCGGAGATGTTGATACCGTTTTCGGCAAAAACCTTGTTGATCTCGCTGAGCACGCCCGGGATGTTTTCATGGATGTGCAGCAGGCGGTGTTTGCCCGGGTGAGCCGGCAGGGCCACTTCAGGGAAGTTGACCGACGACACGGACGTACCGTTGTCGCTGTACTTGACCAGTTTCTCGGCGACTTCCAGACCGATGTTGGCCTGGGCCTCGGCGGTGGAACCACCGATGTGCGGGGTCAGGATCACGTTGTCCAGGCCGCGCAGCGGGCTTTCGAAGATGTCGTCGTTCGAGCGTGGCTCGACCGGGAACACGTCGATGGCTGCGCCGATCAGGTGCTTGTCCTTGATGGCGTCAGCCAGTGCGTCCAGCTCGACCACGGTGCCGCGGGCGGCGTTGATCAGGATGCCGCCTTTCTTGATGGCGCGGATTTCCTTCTCGCCGATCATCCACTGGGTGGCGGCGGTTTCCGGTACGTGCAGGGTGACGATGTCCGACATGCCCAGCAGTTCGTGCAGGTTGCCGACCTGAGTGGCGTTGCCCAGCGGCAGCTTGGTCACGGTGTCATAGAAATACACCTGCATGCCCAGGCCTTCGGCCAGGACCGACAATTGAGTACCGATCGAGCCGTAGCCGATGATGCCCAGCTTCTTGCCACGGATCTCGAAGGAGTTGGCCGCGCTCTTGATCCAGCCGCCACGGTGGCACGAAGCGTTCTTCTCGGGGATGCCGCGCAGCAGCAGGATGGCTTCGGCCAGCACCAGCTCGGCGACCGAACGGGTGTTGGAGTAGGGTGCGTTGAACACCGCAATACCGCGCTCGCGCGCTGCGCTCAGGTCGACCTGGTTGGTGCCGATGCAGAAGCAGCCCACCGCGACCAGTTTTTTCGCGCAATCGAAGAGTTCTTCGGTCAATTGGGTGCGCGAGCGGATACCGATGAAGTGAGCATCGGCGATCTTTTCCTTGAGCTCGGCTTCCGGCAGCGACTTGGTGTGGTACTCGATACTGGTGTAACCAGCGGCTTTGAGTACGTCGACTGCGGACTGGTGGACACCTTCGAGAAGAAGGAACTTGATCTTGCTCTTGTCGAGGGAAGTCTTGCTCATCTGCGTAAACCTGTATCCCGGAAAAATGGCATGAAGGGCATCGGCCATGCATGGACCCGCGAAGGGCGCGTCGCATAATGGCAACTGGGCGTCGTATGCTAGCATAACGACCCCGCGAAACCCCATTCCACAACGTGAATGGTTCTCAGGTTCCCAATGAAATCTGCGAGAGTTGAGTGATGACCCAGCGTGCCCTGATCGATGAACTGGTGACGCTTGTCGCGCCCGCCAGAGTCCTTACCGACCCCGCCTCCCTTGAAACCTACGGCAAGGACTGGACCAAGCAGTTCACGCCGGCGCCGCTGGCCATTGTGCTGCCCAGAACCGTCGAGCACGTCCAGGCCATCGTGCGCTGGGCCAACGAACGGCGTGTGGCGCTGGTGCCTTCGGGCGGCCGCACCGGATTATCGGCCGCCGCAGTCGCCGCCAATGGCGAGCTGGTCGTGTCGTTCGACGCGATGAATCAGGTGCTCGACATCAACCTCACCGACCGCACCGTGGTCTGCCAGCCGGGCGTGATTACCCGTCAGTTGCAGGACCTGGCTGCCGAAAACGGACTGTATTACCCGGTGGACTTCGCCTCGTCCGGTTCCAGCCAGATTGGCGGCAATATCGGCACCAATGCCGGCGGGATCAAGGTCATTCGCTACGGCATGACCCGCAACTGGGTCGCCGGCCTGAAAGTGGTGACCGGCAAGGGCGATTTGCTGGAGCTGAACAAAGACCTGCTCAAGAACGCTACCGGCTACGACCTGCGGCACCTGTTCATCGGCGCCGAAGGCACGCTGGGTTTTGTCGTCGAAGCCACCATGCGCCTGGACCGGGCGCCGAAGAACCTGACCGCCATGGTGCTGGGCGCCGCAGATTTTGCATCGATCATGCCGGTGCTGCATGCCTTCCACAGCAAGCTTGATCTGACCGCCTTCGAGTTCTTTTCGCACTCGTCGATGGGCAAGGTGCTGGCCCGTGGCGATGTGCCGGCGCCGTTCGATACGGCGTGCCCGTTCTATGCGCTGCTGGAGTTCGAAGCCGCCAGTGAGGACATTGCCAATCAGGCGCTGGCCACGTTCGAGCATTGCGTCGAGCAAGGCTGGGTGCTGGACGGCGTCATGAGCCAGAGCGAGCAGCAACTGCGCAACCTGTGGAAGCTGCGCGAATACATCTCCGAAACCATCTCGCACTACACGCCGTACAAGAACGATATTTCGGTCACCGTGGCGAAAGTACCGGCCTTTCTGGCTGAAATTGACGCCATCGTTGCCGAACACTATCCCGACTTCGAAGTGCTGTGGTACGGCCATATCGGCGACGGCAACCTTCACCTGAACATCCTCAAGCCTGAGCACATGGATAACGCGGTGTTCTTTGAAACCTGTGCCAAGGTCAATACCTGGGTGTTCGAGATCGTGCAGAAGTACAACGGCTCGATTTCCGCCGAGCACGGCGTGGGGATGACCAAGCGCGATTATCTGGCGTACAGTCGCTCGCCGGCCGAAATCGAGTACATGAAAGCCGTCAAGGCCGTGTTCGACCCCAACGGCATCATGAACCCCGGCAAAATCTTCGCCCTTCAAGGGTGAAGGCCTCTCACCAGACCTCAGGAGCCCCCATGAGCTACCAGCATAAATATGTCGATGGAACGAATATTCACTTCCCTCTGGGCAAGGTGGTCTGCATCGGCCGCAACTACGCCGAACACGCCAAGGAACTGGGCAACCCGGTGCCGACCGAGCCGCTGCTGTTCATGAAGCCCGGCAGCAGTGTGGTGCCGCTGGAAGACAGCTTCACTATCCCTACCGACCGTGGCAGCGTGCATTACGAAGCCGAAATCGTGGTGCTGCTGGGCAAATCGCTGAGCAAGAACCCGTCTGTCGAAGAAGTGCTGGACGCCATCAGCGGCTTTGCGCCGGGCCTGGACCTGACCCTGCGCGATGTACAGACCAAGCTGCGCGAGAAAGGCCTGCCGTGGGAACTGGCCAAATGCTTCGACGGCGCGGCGGTCATTGCCCCGTTCGTTTCGGCAGACACCTTCCCGGACCTGACCGACATCGGCATTCGCCTGACCATCAACGACAAGGTCGTGCAGGACGGCAACAGCAGCCTGATGCTCAACCCGATCGTGCCGATGCTGCAGCACATGGCTGCGCACTTCTCGTTGCAGGCCGGTGACATCATCATGACCGGCACGCCAGCCGGCGTCGGTCCGTTCGAAGTGGGCGACCGCATCGCCCTGGAACTGATCGGCCAGGCGCGTTACGAGAGCACCGTGCGCTGATTCCAGCGCTGTTGACCGAAACCGCCCAGGCTGACCACCGGGCGGTTTTTTGCTTTTTGCGGGGAACTATTTCTGCTCACTGCATTTTTTTCACAACTGATCCGGATACTCTTGGCCTGCCCCACGGATCGGGGCACCGACTGCGAGTTGCCCTATCCCGATCAGGAGCGCGTTCATGGCCATCCCCTCTCAAACCCTGCCTGCATTGTCTGCGCCGTCGCGGCCCTGGATAAAGCGCCGGTCCACCTGGCTGGCGCTGGTACTGGTAGCCGGTTATGGCCTGGCATTTGCCATGCACTGGGATGATCGCGCGCTGTTGCTGGTGCATGAAACGTTTGAAAGCAAGGCTGAACGCACCGCCAGCGTCTGGTTGCCCGACTACAAGGTGACCATCGACGCCAAGGTCCTGCCGGGCATGGCCGACGACGAGGCCAGCGATCTGGCCTACAGCCCGCAAACCCGCACGCTGTTTGCCGTCATGGGCAAGAACCCGTTTCTGGTCGAACTGAGCCTGACCGGTGACGTGCTGCGCAAGATTCCGCTGCTGGGCTGGAGCAATCCTGAAGGCGTGACGGTGCTCAACGACGGTCTGATCGCCATTACCGATGAGCGCCAGCACAACCTGAGCATCATCAAGGTCACGGCGCAGACCACCCACCTCAATATCACCGATGCCCGTCAATACGACCTGGGCGCTTCGGCGAACAAGAACAAGGGCTTCGAGGGCGTTGCCTGGGACCCGAAACGCCAGCAACTGCTGCTTGGCGAAGAGCGTCCGGCCAAGCTGTTTGCCTGGAGCAGCGACGGCAGCGAACTGCTCAAGGGCGATAAAAAGCCCCTCGACAGCGGTGCGCTGGACATGCGCAACCTGTCAGCACTGGCGGTCGATCCGCGCACCGGACACATGCTGGCCTTGTCGGCCGATTCGCACTTGCTGCTGGAGGTCGACGAAAAGGGCGAGCAGGTCAGCTTCATGACCCTGCTGGGCGGCGTGAACGGCCTGAAAGACACCATTCCCCGCGCCGAGGGCGTGGCCATGGATGAAAAAGGCACGCTGTACATGGTCAGCGAGCCCAATCTTTTCTATGCCTTCGACAAGAAATAGAATTCTCCCGGTCAGACATGCGGTTGTGGCACAGGGCTATTATTAAGACTGGCTTCAGATTGGCATGTTATTAATGCCGCCCCCTTTCTGTGTCGAGCTGCTGGAATGCGTCGTTTCATCCGCCTGCAATTGCTGGTTGTCGTTGTACTGCTATCGTTTGCCCTGCTGTATTTCGCCGCTCGCGAGTTTCGCCTGGTCGAACGTGCCACCTTCAACTGGACCATGTTCTGGCAAAGCCAGTCGGCGTCTGCCATCGGTCTGGATGATTATCGGGTGGTCATCGAAGGGCAGGTCATCGAAGGCCTGGAAGACGACGTTTCGGCGCTGAGCTACGACCCGGACCGCAAAAGCCTGTTCACCGTCACCAACCAGAACAGCGAAATGGTCGAACTGAGCCTGGACGGGCGCATTCTGCGGCGCATCGAGCTGGTCGGTTTTGGCGATGCAGAAGCGGTGGAATACATCAGCCGTGGCGTCTACGTGATCAGCGACGAGCGCCGCCAGCGGCTGATCCAGGTGCACATCGACGACACCACCCGCAAGCTTGACGCCGCCAATGCCGAACAACTGACCCTGAACTTCAACGCCGGCAACAACAAGGGTTTTGAAGGGCTGGCCTACGACACCAAGGGCAAGCGCCTGTTTGTCGCCAAGGAACGTGACCCGGTGCAGATCATCGAGGTACACGGCTTCCCGAAGGTCAATGGCGACGCACCCAACGCCCTTGAAGTGATCTCCGACCGCAAGCGCGATGCCGGCATCTTTGTGCGCGACCTGTCGAGCCTGCAATTCGACGAACGCAGCGGCCACCTTCTGGCCTTGTCCGACGAGTCCCGGCAAATCCTGGAACTGGACACCACAGGCCGCCCGGTGGGCAGCGCCTCATTGAAAAAGGGCCAGATGGGCCTGAGCAAGACCGTGCCCCAGGCCGAAGGTATTGCGATGGACGACGACGGGGTGCTGTATCTGGTGAGCGAGCCGAACCTGTTTTATGTATTCAAGCGGCCTTGAAAACAATCGTGCAGCGCAGTCCAGGCCTTGCAGGCTTGTCTTTTAAGGACCAAAATCCGGCTCTTAATTGAGGGTCATAAAAGATGCAAAATATCTTTGCCGACATTGCCGTCAGTGTCTCGGAGCTCAAGAAGAACCCTTCCGGGGTCATGGCCGAAGCAGGTGGAATGCCAGTGGCTGTACTCAACCATAATCGAGTGGTGGGTTATATGGTGCCTGCCGAGCTTTATGAATCGATGATGGAGCGGCTCGATGATCTGGATTTGATCGAGACTGCCAAATTGCGGGCCGAGGAAAAGTCTGTCCCGGTGAGTCTGGATGACTTATAGCCTGGAGTTTCTCCCTTCCGCGCTGAAGGAGTGGGAGAAGCTTGGGCATACCGTACGTGAGCAGATCAAGAAAAAGCTCAGCGAGCGTCTGGAGATGCCGCGTATCCAGGCTGATGCACTGCATGACCTGCCAGGACATTACAAGATCAAACTGAAGGCTTCTGGTTACCGGCTTGTCTATCGGGTCGAAGATGAGCGCGTGGTGGTGGTCGTTGTTTCGGTTGGCAAGCGTGAGCAAGGCGCGGCTTATCGGGCAGCAACAAAACGCTAGAGGGATTGTGGATGGCCCGGCCGAGTCGATTCATCATCGTTCAGCCGGTCCGGTCATTGGCTCAACGCTTCAGCGTTTTAACCCCTTCAGCCGTGCCCAGCAGCAGCAGGTCGGCAGGGCGCGCGGCGAACAGGCCGTTGGTGACCACGCCGACGATGGCGTTGATCTGGCTTTCGAGTTCGACCGGGTTGGTGATGCTCAGGTTGTGCACGTCGAGGATGATGTTGCCGTTGTCGGTCAGCACGCCTTCACGGTAGACCGGGTCGCCGCCCAGTTTCACCAGTTCGCGGGCGACATGGCTGCGGGCCATGGGGATCACTTCGACCGGCAGCGGGAACGCGCCCAGAACCGGTACCAGCTTGCTGCCGTCGGCGATGCAGATGAAGGTCTTGGCCACGGCGGCAACGATCTTCTCGCGGGTCAGGGCGGCGCCGCCGCCTTTGATCAGGTTCAGGTGCTCGTCGCTTTCGTCGGCGCCGTCGACATAGAACTCCAGATCACTGACGGTATTGAGCTCATAGACCGGAATGCCGTGGCCCTTGAGGCGCGCAGCGGTGGCTTCGGAACTGGCTACCGCGCCGTCGAAGGCGCCTTTGTGTTGGGCCAGGGCATCGATGAAGCAGTTGGCGGTGGAGCCAGTGCCGACACCCACGATGCTCTTGTCGTCGAGTTTTGGAAGGATGAAGTCGACAGCGGCCTGGGCGACGGCCTGTTTGAGTTGATCCTGAGTCATGCGGGCTCCACGGTGCCGGGGGTATACAAAAGGGCGGCCATTATAGCGGCGACTCGCCGCTAAAGCCCTGTCATTCGTATGGTCGTGCGTCGGGCAGCGGGTTAGACTTTCGGCCCTTGCCCCTCCGCCAGTGATGCCGCCCCGATGCTTGAACAGTACGTCAAGAAGATCCTCACCTCTCGCGTCTACGACGTGGCCATCGAAACCCCGCTGCACGGCGCGCGCCAGTTGTCCGAGCGGCTGGGTAATCAGGTGCTGCTCAAGCGCGAAGACCTGCAACCGGTGTTCTCCTTCAAGATCCGTGGC